>DASQEG010000259.1:0-3723 GCA_035633775.1 Bryobacteraceae bacterium | reverse complement strand
CGACCTGCTTCCGGAGGCGTTTGCCACGGTTCGGGAGGCCGGGCGCCGCGTTCTCGGGATGCGTCACTACGACGTTCAGCTGATCGGCGGCATCACCCTGCATCGCGGAAAGATCGCCGAGATGAAGACGGGTGAAGGTAAAACTCTGGTCGCGACCCTTCCCGTTTACCTGAATGCCCTCGCGGGCAAGGGCGTGCACGTCGTGACCGTCAACGACTACCTCGCCCGGCGCGACGCGGAGTGGATGGGGCGGCTGTACAGGTTTCTCGGCCTGTCGGTCGGGATCATCGTCCATGACCTCGATGACGAAGAGCGTCGTCAGAGCTACCTCTCCGATATCACGTACGGCACGAACAACGAGTTCGGCTTCGACTACCTTCGCGACAACATGAAGTTCCGGCTGGAGGACTGCGTCCAGCGCGGGCACCACTTCGCCATCGTTGACGAGGTCGACTCGATCCTCATCGACGAAGCCCGTACGCCTCTGATCATCTCGGGGCCGAGTGAGGAATCCACCGATCAGTACTATCGCGTGAACATGATCATCCCGCGGCTGGTTCGCGGTGAGGTCATTGAAGGCAAGGAACCGGGGCAGAAGGTCTACACCGGTGACTACTGGGTTGACGAGAAGCACAAGACCGTGACCCTCACCGACGAAGGCCAGCACAAGGTCGAGCGTCTGCTGGCTCAGCCAGGCCTCTACGAAAGCGGCGAGTGGGAGGGCATGAAGACGCGCCACCATGTGGAGCAGGGCCTCCGCGCGCATGTCCTCTTCCATCGTGACAAGGACTATCTCGTACAGGATGGCGAGGTGGTCATCGTCGACGAGTTCACCGGGCGCATTATGCCGGGCCGCCGCTGGAGCGATGGACTCCATCAGGCGATCGAGGCGAAAGAAGGCGTCAAGATCGAGCGCGAGAACCAGACCCTGGCGACCATCACCTTCCAGAACTACTTCCGCATGTACTCGAAGCTGGCCGGCATGACCGGTACGGCCGAAACGGAAGCGCCTGAGTTTTACAAGATCTACAAGCTTGAAGTGACCGCGATTCCGACAAATCGTCCAATGATCCGCAAGGAGTACCAGGATATTGTCTATCGCACGGAAGAAGAGAAGTTCCGGAACGCGGGGACATTTATCAAGGAGCTTTACGAAAAAGGCCAGCCCGTTCTGGTCGGCACCATCTCAGTTGAAAAGTCCGAGCACCTCTCCCGCATCCTGACCAAAATCGGCGTAAAGCATGAGGTGCTGAACGCCAAGAATCACGCTCGTGAAGCAGCAATCGTCTCTCAGGCCGGACGGAAGGGCGCAGTCACGGTATCAACCAACATGGCCGGGCGCGGTACAGACATTCTGCTCGGCGGCAACGCGGACTCACTGGCCCGCGAGAAGGCACGCCGCATGGGCTTTGATCCGGATACCATGCCGCGCGATCAGTGGGATGAGCTTTATGCCGGCATAAAAGCCGAGCGCGACCGGGAGCACGACGAAGTCGTAGCGCTCGGCGGGCTCTGCATCGTCGGCACGGAACGGCACGAATCACGCCGCATCGATAACCAGCTCCGCGGACGTGCCGGCCGTCAGGGCGACCCGGGCGCATCCCGCTTCTACCTGTCGCTTCAGGACGACCTGCTCCGCATCTTTGGCGGCGAGCGTATTCAGGGTTTGATGCTCAAGCTCGGCATGGAAGAAGACGTGCCGATCGAGTCAAAGCTGATTACCCGCCGCATCGCCGCCGCGCAGAAGGCGGTCGAAGCGCAAAACTTCGCCGCACGAAAGCACCTGCTTGAGTACGACGACGTCATGAACAAGCAGCGCCAGGCCGTGTACACGATGCGGCGCACGCTGCTCGAGGGCAACGACCAGCGGGACCGGATCCTCGAAATCGTTCATGGCATAGCAGCTTCGTACGTAGCGGTGCGGTGCCCCGAGAACCAGCATCCGAACGAGTGGGACATCGACGGGCTGGCCAATGACGTCCTGAATCAGTTCGGTGTGACGGTCGAGCCGGCGGTTCTGCAGGATCTCGACCGTGAGGAACTCCAGTCGCATATTGGGGAACGGCTGGACAGGCGTTATGCCGAGAAGGAGCAGATGCTCGGTCCGGATGGCTCGCAGATCATGCGTGAAACCGAGCGCATCATCATGCTGAACGTCATCGACAACCAGTGGAAGGACCACCTGTTGTCGATGGATCACCTCAAGGAAGGTATCGGGCTGCGCGGCTATGGCCAGAAGGATCCGCTGGTCGAGTACAAGAAGGAGTCCTTCACTCTGTTCCAGGACATGATGGACCGGATCGAGGATGAGACCATTCGGTTCCTCTACTTCCTGCAGCCTTATCAGGAACATCGGGAACCTGAGCCTTTCGACGTGGATTTCGAACAGGCCCCGGTCGTCGATGCCGCGTACGCGGCGGGCGCTGGAGGTACGTCGAACGGAACAGCGGCCGACCATCGCGCGGCTCAGGAGTCGTTCGAAGACGTCACCCGGTCGATTCAGCGAAAAAAGGACAAGGAACTCCAGCAGCTGCAGTTCGCTGCCAATGGTAGCTCCACCGGGGACAAGCAGCCGCTCATCAAGGGTCCCAAAGTCGGGCGCAACGATCCTTGTCCTTGCGGCAGCGGAAAGAAGTACAAGAAATGTTGCGGAGCCTGATCTGTTCCATCGTTCTGACCTGCGCGGCCGGAGCCGCGATTCTGCCGCAATCCTTTGCTGGGTTTCAGCGCAGCGGTGCGCCCTCTCAGCCGGGCATGGATCCCGCGGACAAGCCTCTCTGGGACGAGTACGGCCTTGTGGAGGCCGAACGCGCCGCGTACGTATCCGGTGGCTCTGAGGTCATCATCACCGCGTGGAGACTGAAAGATCCTACGGGCGCCTATGGTGTCCGGCACTGGCTGGGCGCTAACGCTGTAGTCACTCACGACAACTACGTCTTGCGGGTCGAGGGACAGCGCCCTGACAAAGAGACGATGGCGCAACTCTGGAGCCAGCTACCGAACCGCGTAAGCACGGCGGCTCCGCCGCTACCAGCTTTTCTCCCGGCCAGGAACCGCGTGCAAGGGTCCGAGCGCTACCTGCTGGGCAGCAACGCGCTGAATCGCTTCGCGCCCGAAGTTCCCGCCGAGCTGGCTGCCCTCGATCGCGGTGGAGAGGGAGCGGCAGCTACCTACCGATTGCGCGGGCAGCCGATTCAACTCACGCTTATCTCTTATCCTACGCCCCAGATGGCGCAGGCGTTTGCCCGCAAGTTTGCGGAACGGAGCGGCCTGGCCTTCGAGCGCAAAGGTCCGCTGATTGCCGTGGTGCCGGTGACCGGTGCTCCACCTGCCGCTGTTCAGGATCTGCTTAAGAGCGTCGAATATAACCCGAAGCTCACGTGGAATGAGTACGTCTCCAAGGACACGCCCCAGGATGCCGCGAAGATGATCCTGGCGATCTTTGCGTTAGCCGGCATACTGATCGTGTTGTCGCTGGTTCTCGGGCTCTTCTTCGGTGGTTCGCGAGTGATGGCCGAGAAAATCGGTTGGAAAACGACTGATGAAGCACTCACCTCGCTTCACCTCGGGAACAAGTAACTGTTTGGATCGCAGGAACTTAGAGGCATCCAGCACTCTTTATAGCACTTATTGTGCCAGTCCAAGATAAGCATAAGTGCTGGAGAATGTGTAGCTTAGCTGGATATCGATTTTCTCTTGACTTCGCTGCAAAACGGACCTACA
>DASQEG010000258.1:0-4160 GCA_035633775.1 Bryobacteraceae bacterium | reverse complement strand
CGTCCGTATCCGCAGTTCAGCGGCGTCGGCGGAGTCCGCGTCGAAGCACTGAACACCGGCCGGTCATGGTTCCACATGATGCAGGCGCGGTTCGAAAAGCGCTACTCGGCAGGCTTTAATTTCCTCGCGAATTTCCAGTATTCGAAGATGATGGAGGAAACGAATCGCCTCAACGCCGCCGATCCGTTCCTCGAGCACCGTATCGCCGACGAAGACCGGCCGCTGCGGTTGGTTTTGAGCGGCACGTATGAGCTGCCGTTCGGTCAGGGCAGGCCCCTGTTCAGCGGCGCCGGCGGATTTGTCAACCGGCTGATCGGCGGGTGGCAGGTCAACGCTATCTACGTGGTACAGTCCGGGCCTCCGCTGAACTGGTCCGACCGGAACGTCATCTACTACGGCGGCGATCTGAACCTCGACTCACGACAGATCGACGGAACAGCGTTCGACATCACCCGCTTCGAGACCCGGGCTGCGGCACAGCTGGACCGGAACCGCCGGACCTTCCCCACGCGGTTCTCGAGCCTGCGTCAGGACGGCGTCAACAACCTCGATGCTTCGGTCATCAAGAACATCCCCATCGTGGAACGTCTGCAGATGCAGTTCCGCGCCGAGATGTTCAACGCTCTGAACCGTACTCAGTTCAACGGCCCGGAACTCAACCCGACCAACCAGAACTTTGGCCGGATCACCAGCGCGTCGAACCTGCCGCGTGCACTGCAGCTCGCCCTGCGGCTGCGCTGGTAGGCCGTCGCATCAGGCTGCTTCCAACCCGGGGTCGCTCCTCTCGAGCGACCTCGGCAACACCACCGTAAACGTTGAACCTTTCCCCGTCTGGCTTTCCACCAGCACGTCTCCACCATGCCGTCGAGCAATAAGACGGCAGCTGAAAAGACTGAGTGACGCACGTATGCGGCCCGAAGTCGAGCGAAAACTGGGAGTGAAGATTTGCGGCAGCAGATCCGGCGCGATTCCCCGCCCCGTATCCGTGAACGCAACGGTCACCTTTTCAGCATCCGCCCTAATGCAGATCGACACCGAGCCGGCACCCTCAATGGCCTGAACTGCGTTGCGCAGCAGATTCAGGAACACCTGGTAGAGCTCCGTCGAGTAAGCGTAAAGGGGCGGCACCTGCTCGCACTCTACGAGTACGTCCACACGAGACTCAAACTCGGGCCGCAACAGAGCTACCACATCACGCACAGCACGGCCAATGTCGATGATGGAATATTTCGCCTGGTCAATCCCGGCAAGGAGCTTGAGCCGGATCACCAGTTCCGAGATCCGGTGCGACGCCTCCAAAATCACCTGAGCATTTGTTTTCAGTGCAGCGGCGGTTCTCCCGTCGTGCTCCGTCAGTTTCTCAGCGGCCAGAGCCGTAACCTGGGCCGAGCTTTGGATCGCCCCGAGCGGTGAGTTGACTTCATGCGCAATCGCTCCCACAAGCCCGCCGAGCGATGCCATACTTTCCAGCTCGGCATTTCGCTGCAATTGCTCGATTTGCTGCTCAAAGATGATGGCCTTATAGCGCAGTGCGGCCTGGTCGACATCGAGGCTTGACCGCACCTTATCCGCCGCCATGAAGTGATGCAGGGCTTTTGCGAGCTGCCCCTGGACCTGATAAACGTCGGCGAGCAGGTGATGGCACTGGGCCGAGCGAGGCCTGACACCGAGTTCCTCCGCGATCGCGAGCCCTCGTTCCAGGAGCTCGATGGCACGCTCGTGTTCGCCCCGGCGGGCCAGCACGCGCCCGATCGCCAGCAGGCTGGTTGTCTCCGCCTGCCTGTAGCCTTCTTTCTGACGAATCTCGAGCGCTTCGGTGTGGTACTCCAGTGCATGGACATCGTCGTCCAGTGCTTCGAAAACCTCGCCGAGGTCGTTCAGGGTCCGGGAGATGGTGATCCGGTGATTGACCCGGCGCGCCAGTTCCAGTGCCTGCAGCAGCGTGGCGAGTGCCTCGTCATGCCGGCGCTGCGCCAGGTAGGTCAGTCCAAGCCCGGACAATGCCCGCGTACGGCCGATCGACTCGTCGGGCAAGTCGCTGAAGGCCTCAAGGCTGCGCTTGTGCCAGGCGAGGGCTTCTTCCGTCTCCCCGAGTGAGAGCAGAATCCCGCCCTTGACCGCGAAGGCGAACGCCATTGTGACGCGGTCTCCGAGCACTTCCATCAGTTCGATTGATCGTTCACCGTTCTTAAGTGCCTCTTCGTAGTTCCCGAGGCTCCAGTGGACCATCGAGAGCACGCTGCGCGTGCGGCACTCCGCTTCGGCGTCACCTGCGGCAAGGTGAAGCGCTTCAATGCATTCAGAAAGCGCGGTGCGGAAATCGGAGCGAATGTAGTGAACAAAGGCCCGAAGTGCCAGCGCGCGCGGCACCCCCTGATTGAAGCCGGACTGCTCCGAGAGTAGCCGCGCCTCGTCGGCCATCTGCAGCATGCGTTCCCACTGCTCGGACTCCCGCAGGCTCCAGGCCTCTCTGAGCATCTCCCGAATGTTTTCGTGCACGCCCCCTCCGCAGAACCAGTTTCATCCATCGTTACACTGATTCGCGTATGCCCCCGGGGAAGCAGAAGCTGAGCGCCCAGATTTTCGGGCTGAAGAACTCACAATCGACCCGCGCGGCCGAGCGATTCTTCAGGGAACGAAACATCAACGTACACTTCGTCGACCTCAAGCAGAAGCCAATGTCACCGGGCGAGATCCGCCGGTTTATCGAGCGCTTCACCCTCCGCGGCCTGCTTGACCAGGAAGGAAAGGCCTGGACGGCGGCGGGTCTCCAGTATCTCCGGGTGAGCGATGCGGAAATGCTGGAGCGTATTGAACGAAGCCCGGATCTGCTCAACCTACCGCTCGTCCGCTGCGCTAATCGCATCACGGTCGGGAGCGATCCTGAAGGTTGGAAGGCGATCGCTGCTCATATACTGGAGGCCAAATGAATTCCGCAGTTTCCCGCCGGCAGTTTGGGGCGGCACTTACCTCTGCGAGCATGCTCCGGGCGCAGGCTGATCGTCCAAACATCCTGTGGATCACCTGCGAGGACATGGGTCCCCACATTGGGTGCTACGGCGACAAGTACGCCCGTACCCCCAATCTCGACAGGCTTGCGGCGCAGGGTTCCCGCTACGGCACGGTGTGGTCGAACGCTCCGGTGTGCGCTCCGGCGAGGACAACCATCATCTCCGGCATGTACCCAACCTCAACCGGCTCCGAGCACATGCGCAGCGAAGTGCGCCTGCCGGAGGGCATGCTGATGTACCCCTGCTATCTGCGCCAGGCCGGATACTACGCAACGAACAACGCGAAGGAGGATTACAACCTCCAACACACCGGGAAGGTATGGGACGAATCGAGTCCTCGCGCACACTGGCGGAACCGGGCGCAGGGTCAGCCTTTCTTTTCGATTTTCAACTTCACGGTCACCCACGAGAGTCAGGTGAGAGCGCGGCCGCACGAGGCCGTCAGCGATCCTGCGAAGGTGCGCGTTCCTGCATACCATCCCGACACTCCCGAGGTTCGGCAGGACTGGGCGCAGTACTACGACAAGATCGCCGTGATGGACGGAATGGCAGGCCGCGTCCTGAAGCAGTTGGAAGAGGATGGCCTTTCCGGAAACACCATCGTCTTCTTCTACTCGGACCACGGTGCGGGACTGCCTCGCAACAAGAGATGGCCCTATCACAGCGGCTTGCAAGTGCCCCTGCTGGTCTATGTCCCGGATAAATGGAAGCACCTCGCTCCGGCGGGGTATGGCGCAGGAAAAGTACTCGATCGGCTGGTCAGTTTCGTCGACCTTGCGCCTACAGTGCTCAGCATCGCCGGCCTGACGCCGCCTGGGCACATGCAGGGCCGGGCATTCATGGGCGCCCACACTGCCCCGGCACCGGAGTACCTGTTCGGCTTCCGCGGCCGCATGGACGAGCGTGTCGACACCGTGCGGTCGGTTACGGACGGCCGCTACGTCTACCTGCGGCAGTTTATGCCTCATCGGATCTACGGCCAGCACATTGCTTACATGTTTGAAATGCCGACCGTCCAGGTCTGGAAGAAGCAGTTCGATGCCGGGCAGCTGAAGCCCCAACAAACGGCCTTCTGGAAAGAGAAGCCCTCAGAAGAGCTGTATGACCTTCATTCGGATCCCGACGAGGTGACGAACCTCGCGTCGTCGC
>DASQEG010000257.1:0-5979 GCA_035633775.1 Bryobacteraceae bacterium | reverse complement strand
ACTGTTGTGATCTCAGCTGGAATTCCTGCGATGACAGTCAGGACAACTGCCGGTGCCGAGAGTGCTACGCCGACTGCCAATCCGCGTGAGAGCAGGAAAACAAGACTGACCAGGATTCGAGTACGGGCATCGAACCGTTGCTCGAGATACTCGTAAGCCGTGTAGACACCTGCACGGTGAAATACCGGTACCGCCGTCATGCAAAGCAGGATCATGGCTAACGGCAGTCCGAAGTAGAACTGCACGAACCGCATTCCGTCGGCGTAGCCCTGCGAGGTGGTCGAGATGAAGGTAATCGCGCTGGCCTGCGTGGCCATGATCGACAAGGCCATTGCATACCAGGGCATGGATTTGCCGGCCAGCAGGTACTTGTCGACCGTATTCGAGCCACGACTGCGCCACAGCCCGTAGCCTACAATTGCCACCAGCGAAATCGCGAGCACAATCCAGTCAAGAATGCGCATCAGCGATTCCAGGCCCGGGTGAACCAGATGAAGAGCGCTATAAGCGCAATCAGGTAAAGGCCAATAGCGCTATAGAGGCGCTTCCACGACCCGAGTATCGGGGGCGGCTCATCATCGGGCGGGAGGCTCACTGTGCCTTACCCGCACTGATCAGGTTTGCGAAGATACGCCAGGCACCCGGTACTCCCGCGGGCAGCTGTCGAAACCATGAAAGACTGGTAAACACGTACACACCCTTACCGTGCCGGGCATAGAGGATTCCGCCCCGTACTGGTTTTTCCTGGGGATCGCTCATCGAGACCAATGCGGTGTAGCCTGGATCCCACTGCGCGGGAAAATACAGGCCACGCTCCTGCACCCAGCCTTCCCAGTCGTTGCCGGTGATCCTGTTCGGCCTTCGCAGAAGGTCATGGTCGGGCTGAAGCAGTTCCACCGGGGCGTCCTCAACCGACACCCGTTCACGGCCAATCTTAAGCGGCAGCGGGCCAATCCGGTCGAGTTGCGTCGGATCACCGCCCATAAAGCCGCCTTCAAGCACGTTGTACTGAACGACCATCGTGCCGCCGGCGCGCACATATTCCATCAATCGGGCATGGCTGGCGCGCAAATCAGCGCGCGTGTTGAACGCGCGCACCCCGGTTACGATTGCACCGAACCCACTCAGGTCGCCTCGCGTCAGATCCGCTTCTTCAAGCAAAGTGACCGCACAACCCATCTGGCGAAGCGCCTCCGGCACCTCATCCCCGGCGCCCATGACATAGCCGACTCGCCGCGCCAGTACCTGCACGTCAGCACGTACGAGTCTCGCTTCCGACGGCAGGAACGCCGTCCGGGCGGGGATATGGGGATAGTCGATCGTAAGCACGTTGGTTGCGATTTGCTGCCCCTCTACCGTCGCGACCGCTTTCAGCACACCCGAAGCAGCCGAGGAGGGCGGAGCCACATTGAAGGACAGCGCCGCCTCTTCACCATCAAGGGCAAGCGAGAAGTCTCGATGCGCAGGCTGGACGGTCCAGCCGGCAGGAGCCTGGATTCGAAGCGTGCCAGTGCGATTGGCTCCGAACGATCGTACCTGCACGGCCAACGTTCGCGAGCTGGCGGAGGGGAATACTGCCACGGGTTCAGAAACGCGGACCTAGACGGGCGGACCCGGCAGGAACGGCCGGCTCAACTCGCCCTGAATCTTGTCCACATACAGGTGGACGACTGGACGTTCAAGCTCGAGCACCTGATCCTGGGCGCGAATGAGAAACCGAACCTTCAACGCTGGATCCGGCAGAGCAGCGAGGTGGTCGCTCGAAATGTGCACGGGCTCTGACGACCGCCACTGCAGCTGGTATGCGAGGGGAACATTGTCGCGAAGCTCGGCAGCCGGCTTAAGGGCTCCGGCCGGCCCCGCCTTCACTTCCTCCAGCATGAGCGGTACCGTCGAACGGTTTACGGCCTCCACACCGATGCGGACTGACGAGCCCCAGGCAGCATAGGGCCGGTCAGCTGTTGCCCGCAGATGGAGGCCGGTGCACAACGCGATCGCCTCATCCACAGCCACTTTGTCTTCCGCTCTGGGGCGGCCTGCAAGCAGCAGGGGCACGACTCGAGCCGGGTCGCGGTGGTCGAACTCCTGCGCCGCACGACGAAACTCGCCGACGCGCGAAGTGAGTTCCACTCCTTCGAACAGGTCGCGTTCGAACGGCTCACCCGCAAGGTGGACGAAGTAGTTTTTTTGCGCCCCGCGATGGCGGGGAGTGCCCATGCCCTGACTTCGGTGCTGGCTTCTGCTGATGGCGGCGATCTCGGACCAGGAGTAGCCCAACATTGGCGAGTATGCTCCAAGATCGAGCTCGACCCGGCCAGGTAGTGCCGCGGCTTCCTTCTCCTGTTCAGGGGTGAACGACAACGCGTTCGAGACCAGACGGCGAGCGCGCCAGGGCTTCACCGACGTTAGCTGCTCGGGAAAGCGAGAGGCGTCGGCAGCCGCCTCGAACGCCTCACGCCCGAGGATCGCCGACGCCTGGTGATGCCCGTGGCCGTCGCGCGGAGTGCCGGAAAAGCGGAGAATGATCACGTCCGGCCGGAAGCGCCGAATGGCGAGGACTACGTCTCCGAGGACCTGCTCCCTGCCCCATTTCGTGAACGCCTCCTCGGGACGCTTCGAGTAGCCGAAATCTACGGCTCGCGTGAACATCTGCGCGGCCCCGTCCATGCGCCGGGCCGCGAGCAGTTCCTCCGTGCGGATGAGACCCAGCAGAGATCCCTGTTCGGGCCCGATAAGGTTCTGGCCGCCTTCACCACGCGTCAGCGAGAGATAGGCTGTGTCGACATGCCGCCCTCGCGCAAGCCACGCCAGAAGGGCTGTGTTCTCGTCATCAGGATGTGCAGCAATCAGCAGGGCGCGGCCACGATGCGCAAGCCGGTCGAGGGCTGACTGCGCCATCGTGGAGCCGGCTTCAGGAAGCTGACCGCGCGCGCCCGGGATTGCGGCGGTCAGGAGGAGCAGTGCTCGTGCGACCGCGCGGGCGCAAGTCATGCTGGACCCAGCTAGTGGCCCTCGCCTGGATCGCCGATCTGCTGAGTGAGATAGTTTTCGATTCCAATCTCCTGAATCGCGTGCAGTTGTGCTTCAAGGTAGTCGACGTGGTGCTCTTCGTCCTGAAGGATCCTGGTGATCAGCTCACGCGAACCGTTGTCATTCGCATCCATGCAGATCTGCACACCCTTGTTCAGCCGTGCAACGGCATCGTACTCCAGCTGCAGATCGTTTTGAATCTGCTCTTTCACATTCTTGCCGATGCGTAGCGGAAACAGTTGATCCATCGTGGGCGTCCCATCGAGGTAGAGGATCCGTTCCATCAAAACCTCTGCGTGGCGCATCTCCTCTATCGACTCTTTACGTCCGATGGAGGAGAGTTTGTGGTACCCCCAGTTCTCGCACATCTCGGCGTGGAGGAAATACTGATTGATGGCGGTCAGCTCCGCCTTGAGTACGTCGTTCAGCAGTGCGATGACCTGCTCGTTACCCTTCATTTGGTCTCCATTGGAGGAAAGCCGCGCCAGCGAGTGCATGACATGGCGTCAAATCACGGATTTTAACATTATGAGGGGGAAGTACAATAGGTCCGATGAATAACGTTGTGGGGCCGGCTTCGGCGCGTGTCCTGATCGTCGACGATGAGGAAACTCAGCGCAACGGTCTGGCCAGTATGGTGTCCTCGTGGAACTTCGCGGCCGAAACTGCGCCCGATGGCCAGGAGGCGCTCGACAAACTCAGCAGTGGCGCGTACCAGGTCCTGGTGACGGACCTGATGATGCCAAAGATGGATGGCTTCGAACTGCTGAAGCGACTTGGTGCTCAGGGAAATCTGCCGCCTGCCATTGTGCTCACGGCCTTTGGCAACATTGAGACGGCTATCGCAACGATTCACGACCTTGGCGCTTTCTGGTTTCTTGAGAAGCCGATCCAGCCCGCAGCGCTTCGCATTTTGCTCGAAAGGGCGGCGTCCCAGAGCCGGCTTGCTGAAGAGACCGAGCGTTTGCAGCGCCAGCTGCTCTACCAGGGCGTTCTCGTCGACATGGTGGGTCAGTCGCCGAAGATGCAGCAAGTGTTCTCGCTGATCCGGCAGGTGGCGCCCAGCAAGGCGAATGTGTTGGTGACGGGCGAAAGCGGCACGGGTAAGGAACTGGTGGCGCGTGCTATCCACCATCTCAGCAATCGCCGCGGCGGCCCCTTTGTTGCGATCAATTGCGCCGCCATGCCGGAGACCCTGATGGAAAGCGAGCTTTTCGGCCACGAGAAGGGTGCCTTCACAGGTGCAATCGAGCGACGTGCGGGTTGCTTCGAATTGTCGCAGCACGGGACCCTGCTGCTCGATGAGCTTGCTGAGATGCCAGTGGGTACACAGGCCAAGCTGCTCCGCGTGCTCGAGGATTCGCGGGTGCGGCGGCTCGGCGGCAAGCAGGAAATCCTGGTGGATGTCCGGGTTGTCGCAGCCACCAACAAGAACTTGGAAGATGCCCTGAAGAAGGGTGAACTTCGCGAGGATCTGTTCTATCGCTTGAACGTCTTTCAAATCGACCTTCCGCCGCTGCGGCAGCGCGAAGGCGACATTCCGATCCTCACCGAGGCCCTGATCCGCGACATGAACCGGAAACACGGCTGCAAGATCACCGAGGCAAGCAAGGATGCCATGGAACTGCTTGTTCGCTACAACTGGCCCGGGAACGTACGGGAGCTCCGGAACGTAATCGAACGCGCCGTAATCATTGCCGGCGAAGGCCCGATCACGCCGGTGCACTTCCCGCGCGACTTCGGTGTTGCGGCCGGTGCAAAGGTTCCGGTTGAGGTAAATGACATGGACGCCGTCCGCCTGCCAGTTGGGACCACCGTGTCGGAAGCGGAGAAGTCGCTCATTATGCTGACCCTGCAGCATACGAAAAACAACAAGACGCGCGCTGCGGACATTCTTGGGATCAGCCTGAAAACGCTGTTTAACAAGCTCAAGGAGTACGGTCAGCAGGATCAGTCTTCGAGCGCGGCTACGTAATCGAGAGAAGCCCCGAGCGTCTCACCTTAGGGAGACTCCTGGCGTGCTGACAACGGAACGCTTGTCCATGATGGCGCGGCTCAGGATTTCGATCCTTGGCCTGGTCACGGTCATCGTGCTGGCACTTTGTGTCCTGCATGTCCATGGCGTGCTGAAGCGCACCTTCGACGACGTCGGAGAACGCGCGCAAACGCTTGCTGAGCAGGTAAACGCGTGCGTCATCGAAACGGTCCGGCGCAACCCTCCCGGAACTAACTGGAAGTCCACGCTCGCCGATGATCCGTTTCTCACCCGCCTTCTTGAAAAGAGCCTCAGCCGCAGCAGTGCCATTGTCGACATTCGTGTCCTCGACCGCGATAACAGGGTACTGGCAGCCGCTGATCATTCCGCCATCGGCACGGTCGTAGCCGAAAGTGGCCGTCCGTGGAGCCAGTGGAACCAGCAGAATCTGTTCCGCCAGGTCTCAGACCTCGCCGGTTCAAACCAGGATTTCTGGATTGACGCACCCATTGCGGAAGCTGGTTCCGCGCAAACGCTGCTGAACGTTCGGGTACTTCTGTCCCCCGCCCTGATGCGCGCTGAGATGGAGCCGGAGCTCTATGGGCTACTGCTGTTTTCAGCCGGTGCCCTTGCGATTTCAGTCCTACTTTCGGTGATCGTGTCCCGTCTGGTGGGGGACTCTCTTGCGCGATTGAGTGAGCAGATCGATCTCATAGCTCAAGGCAACCTGGGCGGGCTCGAAGACGAACATTTCGAAAGCCCGGAACTCGTAGACATCGAGAGCAAGCTATGGTGGCTGGGCCGCCAGTACACGGGCGCGCGCAGCGATATTCTGCAGCTGCGCAACAGCGTTGAGCAGGTACTTCGGCAGATCGATCAGGCGGTTCTGATCTTTGGACCCGACAGCCGGCTGCAGTTCGCGGGCGAGACGGCCGAACGCATTCTGGCTCGAGGCCGTGAACAGATCATCGGGA
>DASQEG010000256.1:0-6456 GCA_035633775.1 Bryobacteraceae bacterium | reverse complement strand
CTGACGGAAGCATATAGAAAGCTGCGGAATACGTTCCGATACATGCTCGGAAATCTGCACGATTTCGACCCCGAGCATGACGCCGTCCCCCCTGAGAGCCTGACCGAAGCGGACGCACAAATCCTGCTGGAGACCGAGGAGCTGATTCGAAACTGCCGTCGCTGGTACGGCGAGTTCGCGTTCCATAAAGCTTACCGTGCGATCTACGACTTCGCAGCGGTGAACCTAAGCGCCGTCTACTTCGACATCTCGAAAGATCGGCTGTACACCGGCGCGCCGCGAAGCCATGCGCGCCGAAGTGCGCAGACCGCGATGTACCGCATTCTCCATGCCACTGTCCGACTCCTCGCCCCTTTGATCAGCTTCACCGCGGAGGAAGTGTGGTCGCATATGAGACGTCCTTCGGGTGCGCCGGAGAGCGTTCACCTTGCGCTGTTACCGGAGCCGGAGGAGCTGTCAGCAGGTATTGCGGACGCGGCGCGCCACCGGACCGCAGAATGGGCGCGGCTGATGGATGTCCGATCGGTTGTGCTCAAGGAACTCGAACTGCGACGCCAGGAAAAGTTTATCGGTGCACCGCTGGAGGCCCGGGTGCGAATCACTGTCGACGGCGATCTGCATCCAGTGCTCGAACGTTACTCTGGCGAGCTGGCGGGCCTTTTCATAGTGTCCGAGGTTCTGCTGGACCGCCAGCCCGGATCCGATCTTCGCGTCAGCGTTGAGCGTGCGGAGGGTATCAAGTGCGAGCGGTGCTGGAAGCACACCCGCGATATCGGCGCTGACCCTCGCTACCCGACGATTTGCCGGTCCTGTGCCGGAGCACTTTCGGAACTGATCGGGTGAGCACCCGAGTCGCGGCAATGGCCGTCGCAGCAGCCGTGTTCATTCTTGATCGGCTAACGAAGTTGTGGATCGAAGCTAACGTACCGCTGCATGGCGGCTTCAGCGTGATCCCGGGATTCTTCGATATCGTGCACGCTCGAAACCGGGGTGCGGCTTTCGGCATGCTGGCCGAGACCGAAGGCCTTTTGCGTCCCTTGTTGCTTGTAGGTGTGTCGATGGCTGTTCTAGTACTGATCGCTGTTGCACTGCTGAAGCAGGCGCCCGACGGGGAAGCTCCCACAAGGGTGACGATGGCTGGTCTTTCTCTCGTATTCGGGGGCGCGCTGGGCAACGTCTATGATCGTGTGGTGCGTGGTGAGGTCACGGATTTTCTCGAGTTTTATCAGGGCGAGTGGCGATTCGCGGCATTCAATGTCGCCGACAGCGCGATCACGACAGGTGCAGCCCTGCTGATTCTCGACATGTGGCGCACCCGTCATCGCCATTCGAATCATGTTTCCTAAGCTGATCAGCTTCGACGATTTCTTTCTGCCGACCTATGGCGTGCTCGTGGCGCTGGCCTTTCTCGCTGCGATCGCGGTCACAGGACGCCAGGCACGCCGCGCCGGGCTGCCGCAGGATAAGGTCACCAGCCTGGCGCTGTACTGTGCTCTCGCCGGCATGCTGGGCGCCAAGCTGGGCATGATCTTCTTCGATTGGAAGCTCTTCACGCAGAACCCGGGCGAGTTGTTCTCGCTGAGCACATTACGCGCGGCGGGGGTGTTTCAGACCGGCCTCGTGCTTGCACTCGTCACTGCATGGGGGTATATGCGTGCGCAGCAGCTGCCGGTGCTCACAACAGCGGACGTGTTCGCACCCGGTCTTGCGCTGGGGCACGCCATCGGACGAATCGGCTGCTTTGCCGCGGGGTGTTGTTGGGGAACGACGTGCGATCGGCCGTGGGCTGTCACTTTCCGCAGTCCTGCGGCTGAGGAGATCAGCGGGGTTCCACTCAACGTGCCGCTGCATCCCACGCAGCTTTACGAATCCGGGGCCGAGATTTTGATTTTTGTTTTTCTGCTCTGGTACTCCGGCAAAGTGCCCCGCCCCGGTTCGTTGATCGGGTGGTATCTCGTCTTGTATTCGGTTGCACGTTTCGGCGTCGAGTTCTTCCGCCACCACGAACAGGGACTGGTATCGGGTTTCTCGCTGACACAGTGGATCTCGGCGGCCTTGTTTGCGGCCGGTCTGATGCTCCTGGTGAGAGCCAGCGCGGCGGCCTTCTCATCACGGCGCGCATTGCGTCACGGCTTGTAGAGCATTCGTTTGGTATTCTGGGTCTTCTTTCTCTTCCATGGCCCGAATTTTTCCGTTTCAGCCCTACAGGTATTCGCCTGCGGCCGGTGATCCTCAACAGCTTGTAACGCAGCCGTACGACAAGAGCAGCCCGGAGATGCAATGGCGCTATCTCTCGCAAAGTCCTTACAACCTTGTGCGAGTGGATCTGGGTGAGCGATTCCCCACGGACACGGAAAGTAAGAACGTTTATACACGGTCCGCTGCCCAGCTGGACCAGTGGATCGCCGACGGAATTCTGGTCAGGGAAGATTCCCCGTCATTCTATGCGTACCTGCAGGAGTTTGCACTGCCGGACACAGGAGAAAGACTGACGCGCAAGGGCTTTATTGGGCTCGGTGCCGTTGAAGACTACAGTGCAGGGATCGTACACCGGCACGAGCAGACCCTCTCGGGCCCAAAGAAGGACCGTCGCGATCTTCTGAACGCAACTCGCTGCCACTTTGGGCAGATCTTCATGCTGTTCGACGACCCGCAGTGCCGCGTCGACTCCGTTCTGGACGCGGCATCGCAAGGCGCTCCGCTGCTGAACGTAACCGATGAGTATGACACCCGCCACGCGCTGTATCGCATCTCGCATCCCCGACAGATCGGCGAGCTGCAGTCTGCTATGGCAGATAAGAAATTGCTGATTGCCGATGGTCACCATCGGTATGAAACGGCGCTCGCGTATCGTGACGCGCACCCGGAGCTCGAGGGTGCGAAGAGCGTCATGATGACGTTCGTGAATCTGCGTTCGGCCGGGCTCCGCATCCTCGCAACGCACCGTGTCTTAGCAGGTATCGACAGCTTCGACGCCCAAACATTCCTTGAGAAGGCGGGTGCACGATTCCAGGTCTGTCGGTTCGACACGGCGAATGCAATGCAGCAGACGTGGGAGCAACCGGCTTTGCACAAGATCCGGTTCGGTGCTGCGTTCCGGGGTGTTGAAGGCGTGTACATGCTGGAGCGCGATCGCGAGGAAGGTGCGCTTGACGTGGAGGTGCTCCATACGGAGCTGATCGAAGGGGCACTCGGCATCACGCAGGACGCGGTACGTGACGGCCTGCACATCCGCTCCATACGCGGGCTGGAAACTGCCGTCGAAGAGGTGCTGAACGGCGACGCGGAAATTGCGCTGCTGCTCGAAGCCACAACCGTCCAACAGGTAGCGAATTGTGCGTTCAACGGCGGCTGCATGCCGCAAAAGTCCACCGACTTCTACCCGAAGCTGTTGTCCGGACTGACCCTTTATCGCATCGAAACTTGAAGAAACGACCGCTCAAGACTCTCGACCGTGTGCTGTCCAAGGCAGGGCTTGGCTCACGCACCGACGCGCGAAGCTGGATAGGCGCAGGACGGGTTGCGGTAAACGGCAAGGTCATTCAGACCCCGGACCACTGGGTGGATTTGAACCGGGACCGCGTCACCTTTGACGGCAAACCGCTCGGACAGAAGACGGACCTTTACGTTCTGTTATACAAGCCCGCAGGCTATCTGACGACCTACCGGGATCCTGAGGGCAGGCCCACGGTTTACGACCTGATCGAGGGAGTAGAGACGTGGGTCGCGCCTGTTGGCCGGCTGGATCTCGACACGTCGGGTCTGCTGTTGATGACCAACGACAACACGCTTGCGGATCACGTGATGAGCCCGGAGAGCAAGGTCAGTAAAACGTATCTCGTCAAAGCCTCTCCGCTGCTTTCTCCGGAGGCGCTGGCTGCTCTCCGCAGTGGAGTGGAGCTGTCGGATGGACCTACACGGCCGGCAATTGTGAAGCACGTCCGTGACAGCGCATCATCCAGCTTCGTCGAGATCACCATCACCGAAGGCCGGAACCGTCAGGTGCGCCGAATGATCGAAGCCGTGGGCAGTAAGGTCCGGAAGCTCGTCCGTATCGCGCTTGGGCCGCTGCGGATCGCAGATCTTGAGATTGGGAAGTGGCGCTATCTCACGCAAGGCGAAGTCCAGGCCCTGAGGAAGTCCGGGCAGCGCCTATAGCTCGCGTATACGGATTTTACGGAACTCGACGCGAGTATCATGACCCAGGAATCCCACCCGCCCAGTGGTTCGCTTGACCCCGGGGTGCTTCTTCAGAACCTCCGGATCCTTCACGGAAGCGAGGTCGCCATCTACCAGCGTCCTGCCGTTCAGCCGTACCTGAATTTGCGTGCCCTGCGCTCGTATCTGGTAACGGTTCCACTCGCCCGCCGGCTTCAGGGCAGGACTTGGCATAGCTGGCAGTACGTTATAAACCGAGCCGGTCAACTGCCAGGGCTTCAGCCGTCCCTTGTACTTCTCGTGATCCTGATCGAGGATCTGGATCTCCATGCCGGTGTACGCGATATCCCCTTCCAGTGGTGCACGCACGGCAACGCCGCTATTGCCTCCCGGCGACAGCTTGAAATCAAGCTCCAGTTCGAAGTCAGAATAGTCTTTTTCCGTGAGAAGGTTCCCGCCGCCGTTCTCGGGACAGACGATCACGCCGTTTTCAATGACATAACCTGGCCCTTTGCCTCCCAGCAGTGTCCAGCCGGTCAGGTCCTTGCCGTTGAACAACGGTGTCCACTGTCCGGCTGCCGCCGCAACGGATACAACACACAGGAGCAGGGCCGCAGTTCTCATGCAACCCGCCGAAGCTTGGTCACACGACCGACTTCAACCCATTCGACGACGAAGATGTTGCCCTGATGATCGAAGCAGGCGCCGTGAGGACAGACGAACTGGCCTTCAACGAAGCTCTCCCGAGGCTGCGTACGCAGCTTGCGCGCTTCCTTCGCGTCGCCAGCGTCGCCTAGCACCGCAGCAACGTTGTTCTTTTCGTCGACGACGAGCACGCGCGCGTCGAGATCCGGTATGACGGTCTTGCCCTTGCGCGTGTGAAAGTGACAGGGAGCCGTGATCTTCTCGGCCGTGGTGAAGCCGATGTGCTTGCCATCGAGTGAGAAATGTTGCAGACGTTTGTTGGTGCGGTCTGCGACAGTCAGCACGGGCTGCTTTCCCCGGGTGTCCACGATGATGCCGTGCGGGCACGCCAGTTGCCCGGGGCCGCTGCCCGTCCCGCCGAACGTGCGGATGTATTCGCCTTTGTTGTTGTACTGGTTGATGTAGTTGGACCCGTAGCCATCGCCGACGTAAACATCGCCGTTCGGTGCGACCGCCAGGTTGGTCGGGCTGTACTTTCGATTCTTCCCGTCGGGCCCGGGCTCGTACTCTTTCGCCTGAGACGGGTACTTGATTGTCCAGACTTCCTCGCCATCCGGCGTGGTCTTCACGACGAGGCCGCGGCGGGTATCGCAGAGGTACAGGAACTCGTTCTTCCCCTCCTTCTGAATATGCAGTCCGTGTGCTCCGCCCTTGAATTCCTTGCCCCAGCTCTTGACGAATTTGCCTTTGTCGTCGAAGACGACCATGCTGTCCTGAGCTTCGCTGGTGTTGTGGACCGTATGGTGCACATAAATGCGCCCCTGCGAATCCTCGACCACACCATGGGTGTTGCCGTATTTGATTCCGGCGGGCAGTTCGCCCCAGTCGTGAATCACCTCGTACCGATAAGCTCCCGAGCCGGTGACCGGGCGCTTCGACCCGCTCTTGTCGGAGGCTCGGAGTACCACGGGGGCGGCTGCGGCCGTGGCGAGGAACGTGCGGCGAGAACTGCTGTTCATGAGCACACAGTGTACAAGATTCCGGGGCGCTAGTCGGAGTTGCGGTGTCCGCCGCACGTATGTGTGTAACGCCCGGGAAGCAGCGGCGTTCTACTACTCTGAATGCACCGCCCCGGATCAGCTCTGAAGGAAGCTCGCCAATCTGCCACCGCCTGGGTGACGAAAGCACCGGAAAGTCCATACTTCGTAACAGAGGACGGCAGGCCGTGGACGCCTGTGGGACAGAACGATGCGATCACCTGGCCCGAGTTCGCGGGTCTGTACCGTCGAAAGAGCCTGAGCGAGACCGAAGGGTACCTGCGTATGCTCGCCGAAAGCGGTGTGACCTGCCTGCGGCTGATGCTTGAGTACTCGCAGACTGGCTACCGCTACTTCGAACGCAGGACCGGCGATTTCAATCCGCATCTTGTTCAGGTTTGGGACGACATCTTCGACCTGTGCCGCCGGCACGGCCTGAAGATTCTGCTAACGCCCTACGACACGTTCTGGATGTGGAACAAGTGGAAGCACCACCCTTACAACACGTGCAACGGGGGTCCATGTGGCAGCCGCACGCGCTGGCTTCTGTGCGGCGAGACGCGAAACCGAATCAAGGCTCGCCTGAACTTCGTTACGGAACGCTGGGGAGGCGACG
>DASQEG010000255.1:0-6900 GCA_035633775.1 Bryobacteraceae bacterium | reverse complement strand
ACCCGATGCCACACTGGAGCGAGCTGCCTTACTCGTTACGTTCAGCTCGCTGATACCCGTGTTGGCGTGTGAAAGAGTCCTGTGTGCAACGCCTAATCAGCTCGCTCCGCGTTGCCCGTCCATTCGGGCGCCTTCGCCTGCCCATAACTCTAGCTCCCGGCAGATTGATCGATTGAGATAGTGATCCAACGGTCACCGCTCACAACGGCGGATATCATCGCAACAGCCGCAATGACCCCTGACCCTCGGTGCTGCTCGTCGCCCTAAGGCCAAACGATGCTGCACCTCAGGACGATGATCCCGCGCGGCTATAAAGATCGGGTGGCCAAACGCGGCAGGAATATCCCGATTCGATTCGCTCGCTTGACACAAGTGCCGTGCAATTAGAGGTTTGGAGATTGATCCAGTTTTGATACTGATTTGAGCCAGGCTTGGATGGACCCTGGATGATGCAAGCAGCACAATATCTCGGAGCCGTCCCCCGAATGGGACGCGCCTTCAGGAGATGTACATCATGGGAATCCGTTGCCTCGTCACGTCGTGTGTTGCCATATTGGTCACGACCGGCTCACTCTCCGGGGACGCTGTGTTCACGGACACAAAGCTTGTCGCTACGGTAAGAGCTGCGCAAGAACTGGCGGCAAGAGGACAGCTGCATGCCGCCGTCCAGATGCTGGAGTCGACTCCCGAACTGGACGGCGGCTCCACCGATACGCGAACCGTCGCAATCGCCTGGAATGAACTCGGAAAGCTGTATACGGATATCGGACGACTGGTTGAGGCTAGAAAAGCCCTGAGTCGTTCAATGGACCTGTTCAGGCGTGTATGTGCAGCCGGATGTGCAGATATTGAAAGCCCTCTGACGAATTTGGCGCGGGTGTATACCGCCCAGAGAGATTTTACACGCAGTGAAAGGGTGCTCGAGCAGGTCCTCGCGGCCCGGTCGGCACGGCTGGGCGCGTTTGATCCCGCACTCGCGAGTCTCTACGCGAAGCTTGCCAATGTCCACTGGTCGCGTCGGAACCGGGGTGATGCGGAAGGCTATGCACGGGCAGCACTTAGGGCGCTGGAAGGCGCAGCGGACGGGCAGGCGGTTCACATGGCGTCTGCGCGAAATATTCTTGCGCTGGTCAGGGAGGAGAGCGGCGATACGAGAGGTGCTATGGAGGAATTGCGTCAGGCGATCTTGATTGTGGAGGCGAAGATGGCCGCTGATCATCCGGAACTCGTGCCTTACCTCCTGAATTTGGGCAGCCTTCATATGCGCTTGCGTGAGTGGCGGGCCGCGGAAATGGAACTGGCTCGCGCACTCGCCATAGTCGAAGCGAAAGTAGGCGACCAGCATCCGCGTCGGGCGGAGACGCTTATGCTACTCGGACGTCTGTACCGCCAAACCGGCAGGGGGGAGGACGCCAAGCGCACACGGAAATTAGCAGAAGGGATCACGGCGGGCTACCGTCGCCAGGAATCGCTGGACGGTCTCATCAGTATTGATGACCTGGCGCGGGCACGTTGAGCAACCGATTACTTTCGCAACCCTTCCGCCAGCACCAGATCTGATCGCGGGGGATTTGCACGTCCAAAAATGAGTCGCTGTTCATCGGGCGACGGTGAGAGAGTGTAAATCGTAGCACCTACGTCCGCAACTTTGCGAATTCGCTCGGAGGCGAAATCGTAAGAATAGATTGTACTGCCGTGTCCCCGCGGGGACGGCGGTGAATGTCGTAGAAAGTATAACCGGCGTGAGCCTAAAGCGAGACTTGTCCAGTTGATGAGTGCCGGAAACAACCTCTCTTCCGGACCGCCCCGGAGCGGCATTCGCCACACATAGCCTTCTCCGTCTGATTCTTTGCCGTAGTAGAGATGTTTCCGATCATGGGATTCGAAGCCATTGAAACCGCCGTTCTGTGTAACCTGAACGGCGTCCTGGCCGGAGGGACGAACTTTCCAGATCTCCTGCCTTCCAGTCCTGTCGGAGTTGAAGTAGATCCAATGGCCATCACGTGACCACCGCGCGTTTCCATCCGTCGCAGGATGGTTTGTTATCCGCCGCATGACGCCGGTCTCCACATCAGCCACAAAGATGTCGCCGTTGCCGTCTTCGCCGCGGTCAAACACGATCTGCTTGCCGTCCGGACTTAGCCGTGGATCGCCGAGCCCGTTGGCCTGGGTAATCTGCCGGAGGTTTGATCCATCGGCTGCGGCCATCCATGCCTCATGGCCTCCGCTTCGGGTCGATTTGAAAAGAATTCGGCTGCCATCATGTGAATAGTCCACGCTGAGGTCGAGATAGGTGGACTCAATCAGCGGTTTCAGATTTCGCCCCTCGCCACTTTCGGACAAATCCATGTGCCAGATGTCAGTGTCAGTAGTCGAAAGAGTAAGGGCAAAGCGTCGTCCATCACGGGTCAGGGCGCCGGAACCGAATCTCACGCCGTGCCCCCCGGCATTGGAAAGCTTCAGAATGTGCAGCTTTGGCGAGCCTGACCAACGCTGAATCGTGTACCTGGTATTAGAACGCACCAGCACTAGCAGATCGGATCCGATCCATCCCAGCGGACTCGCATGTACTGCATGAACTACAGGTATCGGGGCTGCGGCAGGCAGCCCGGCTGCAGAGAGTCTTACGGCGTAGACCTGCGCATAGTGTTGTCCCCCTTGTTGCTGGAACGCGAGCCACCGGCCATCTTCGCTGAAGCGGGGCACTGAGTGCGATGCGCGGGATTCGGCGAATGTGATCCGCTCGCGCTGACCTGACCGTGCGTTAACTCTCCATAAAGACGCCTGGTTACTCACGTCTGCATCCGGAAAAACCACTGCACTTCCATCAGCAGTCCATGTGAGCAGATCGCTCCGAAACCGAAGTTCGTTATCCGACGGATACCTGATATTGGTCAGTTTTCGTGGTTCGCCTCCGGTCGGAGGGACCAGCATAAGATCCATGCGAGTGTCGGATGAAGATCGCAGATACGCTATGGCTGATCCGTCCGGCGACCACGCGGGACTAATCTCATTCGCCGGGGTAGCCGCAACGTCGACGGATTCGGGCGCGCCGACCACCTGTACGCAAATGTCAAAATCTACGGAACTGGTCCGGCGGCGTTCGAATGCGACTTGCGAGCCGTCAGGTGAGAACGAGGGCGCCTGTTCTATTCCTGGATAACTCGTCAGGGGCACGAATGTCACTGAATTGCTGTCCGACCGCTCCGTCCCGCCACGACGGCCAGCCATGATCAGGAGCAAGACAATCATCGCTGCAGCGGCGGTACCGGCAAGAAGCGGATCGCGGAGGCGTGCACTCCTGGCCTGGCCAGGGACAGGAACGGGCTGTTCGATCGTGTCTGGTCGTGCTCCGAGCCCGCCGGGCGCCTCGACCTTCTCCACATCGGCTATAAAGCGGTAGCCATGTCTCGGAATCGTCTCGATGTAACGGGGCGCGGCGGCCGAGTCGCGCAGTGCCTGTCGGACGTTGTTGACTGCTGTGTTCAATCCCTTGTCGAAATCTACAACGGTATCGGCGGGCCACAGCCGGCGCCGCAGGTCCTCACGACTAACGAGCTCACCGGGTTTTTCCAGCAACGCGAGCAGAACCGCAAACGGCTGCTCATGCAGCTTGATTCTAGTTCCTGCCTTTCGGAGCTCGCGTGAATGCGGAGTTACCTCGTAAGCGCCAAATCGATAACTCTGGCGCTGATGTGTGTCGCCGACCATACGAGACGCACCAAACGCAGTCTAGCACCATCGATCGCGGCTGAACCCAGTGGTCGGCTCTTTGTCAGGGAGCAGTCGACGGGCACCGGAAAATTGAGCTCTCTTTGACGGGAATGCCCGTATCGGCGATGTACCAGCGCGGGCGTTCTGAGCGAATCGTCGGCAATCCAGACATTGAGAACGGAGAACGGCATTCTCGGAAACTGACGTCTGTGACGTGACTCACCAGGATCGGATTCGCAGTCCTCCTCTCCGGCCGGCTTCGACCAGAGGTGTCCGCAAATTCCAAAGACTGCGGCGTTTCTCGTTCATATCGCGTCCAGAACGTGGAACGCGAGCAGATCAGGCATGTGGGAATTACGTCAGAAGTGGGCGCTGCAAGGGACCGCAGCACGCGGATCTAAAGGGCTGGGCGAGGGCAACTAAGGAAGTGCAGGTATCTGCAACATGCGAATTACGGATTGCTGTTGGTCTTGAACGCCTACCATAAACATACTTCCACGAGATCGGTAGACGCAAGTCCACAACCGCGGAACGTAATCAGCCGGGGCGAGAACAACGCATTAGGATAGACAAGGATGCAAATTGGGATTGGCAGGCGAGAAGCGCTGCAATGGGTTGCGGCCGGAGTTGGGTTGTGCTTTCCCGTTCGGGGCCAGGCACTCAGCGCGACTAGCGGGCGTACTACTGAGTGGGCATTTACGACCGGTAAGCAGTATGCCGATCCGTTCACCGAGGTCGAACTCGATGTGGTGTTCCGCGCCCGGAACGGAAATCAGGAGCTTACGGTTCCTGCATTCTGGTCAAACGACAACGTGTGGCGTGTTCGCTTCGCTCCGCCTTTAGCGGGGCAGTATTCGTGGGAGTCAGTTTGTTCTGACCGCAGCAACCGCGAACTGCATGGCGTGAAGGGCACGCTGGACGCGGCGGCGTACACGGGATCGAATCCGCTCTACCGTTTCGGAGGAGTGCGGGTGGCGCGAGATCGCCGGCACTTTGCGCATGCGGACGGAACTCCATTTTTCTGGCTCGGTGACACGTGGTGGATGGGCCTGACTAGCCGTATGCGCTGGCCGGACGATTTCCAGTCGCTTGCTGCAGACCGGGTGCGAAAGGGATTCACGGTAGTTCAGATTGTCGCGGGTTTGTATCCCGACATGCCCTGGTATGACGACCGCGGCGCGAATGAAGCCGGCTACCCCTGGACGAAAGATTTCGAGCGGATTAATCCATCGTATTTCGATCAGGCAGATGTGCGGATTCGGTACCTGGTGGAGCAAGGGATTATGCCATGCATCGTCGGCGCGTGGGGCTACTATCTTCCGCTGCTCGGAGTCGCGAAGATGAGGCAGCACTGGCGCAATCTGGTGGCTCGCTGGGGCTCGCTGCCGGTGAGTTGGTGCCTTGCGGGAGAGGGCACGATGCCCTACTACCTTTCGAAGCAGCCGAAGGAAGATGCTGCCACGCAGAAGCAGGGATGGACAGAGATTGCTCGATATGTGCGATCCATTGATGCTTATCGACGGATGATCACGATCCATCCAAGCTCGAGCGGGCGGGACACGGTAGAGGACGATCGCGTGCTGGATTTCGACATGCTGCAAACGGGGCATGGCGACCGCGAGAGTATCCCAAACACGATTCGCAATGTTACAGCCTCACTCGCACGCACCCCGGAGATGCCCGTTATCAATGGCGAAGTTTGTTACGAAGGGATTCTTGAAGCCAGCCGTCAGGAAGTGCAGCGGTTCATGTTCTGGAGCTGTGTGCTCTGCGGCGCGGCCGGCCATACATACGGGGCAAACGGCATCTGGCAGGTGAATACGAGAGAGCGCCCGTACGGCGCGTCGCCGCACGGGCGAACGTGGGGCAACGTTCCGTGGGACGAGGCGGCACAATTGCCGGGGTCAGGACAGCTCGGGATGAGCAAGAGTTTTCTAGCGCGGTATCCATGGCATCGAATGGAGCCACATCCGGAGTGGGTCGATCCGCACTGGACGGACGGAAAGTTCAATCTTTCTTATGCAGCCGGCATACCCGGCGAGCTTCGGGTCTTGTTTGTGCCGGCGATGTGGAACATGCCTCGGGTCGTGGCGTTGGAGGCGAACGTGGCTTATGCAGCAACGTTCTTTAATCCATCGTCGGGCACGGTGCATCCGGCGGGCGATGTGGGTCCGGGCGCCACGGAATGGCAAATTCCAAACCCACCGGTGCTTGGGGACTTTGTGATTGTATTATCCAAAAAAAAGGTCTGATACGAGGCTTACGGGATGGTTGAGGTCATCCGGGACTAATCCACTTGAGCGAGAAGTCGCCATCTCGTCGAAGTGGACGGACAGAGATCAGAACCAAAATCGGCCAGGGTCGACCAATGGCAGGCACAGCTTTGGGTGGCAGGACAGGCATGGAGAGCCAGTGCAGCGACGGAAGAGCAGCGTTGGCAAGGTTCGGTACACCGCCATCGGCGACTCACGAGCAGGGTTGCTACGGCCCTAAGTCTTCGCGAACTGCTTCCGAAACTTGGCGATTTCTTCCTTTGAGGGTGACCAGTTCGTGTCGCACGTGTTGCAGTGGAACACGAGTTCTCCAGACTTTAAAGTGTCTTCGAATTGCTTCTCACTAAAGTTAACGGCCTTGTTGTGATTATTCGGACAAACAACGTCGAACTCCAAGCGATCGCTCATGAGACACTCCTGTTGCCGAGTTTCAGCATAACGCGCATTATCTCTGCAGGGCTACTGAAGGTGAACTGACGATTGGGTGCTCCGGTAGAAATAACAAAGTTCGGCATACGGCCGACGTCGGTCCTAACTCAACCGTCTGGTTGCAAAGTAGTGGATCGCCCGGTGGGTTGGCGGCGCGGTAATCGCCACCCGCAACGGCGATCTGCATTGATGGCGGCGGTATATAGGTACCGCCAAGTCGTTAGCGTTCTATCGGGAGTGCCGCGACGGCGAAATCCAGGCAGCAGATCGGTGCTGATTCCGCGGCACTTTCGATAGGGGCGACTTGAAGGGAGTGGCCAAACGCCGTGCTATGGAGCTACTGTTTTCCTTTTGCAGTGAACAGCTTGCAATAACAAGCAGCGATTGTTCAGGTGCGTCGGCACTGACGGAGACTATCACTCTTCCCGCAGCCGTGGCCGAAAGGCCACTTCGTTCAAGTCGCCTTGGCCACCGGTCCTGACCC
>DASQEG010000254.1:0-3150 GCA_035633775.1 Bryobacteraceae bacterium | reverse complement strand
CTCCGCTGCGGCGGCTCGACGGGACCCTGGCTGACGTTGAATGTATCTACAACCCCAGCCTGGATGAGAACGGTACGGTGACGGGCTTCGTGGCTCTGATGCGTGAGGTCGATGACCGGTCTTTCACCTCGGAGACACACGACCGCCTCGCTGCGATCATTGACTCCTCGGATGACGCGATTGTCAGCAAGACGCTGGACGGTGTCATCACTTCCTGGAACCGCTCGGCTGAACGCATCTTCGGGTACACGGCCAGCGAAGCTGTAGGCCAGCACATCACGCTCATCATTCCGCCGGAACGCAGGGCCGAAGAAGATGGCGTGCTTGCGCGACTTCGCCGAGGCGAGAAGGTGGATCATTTCGAGACGGAGCGGCGGACGAAGGATGGTCGCACAGTTTACATTTCGCTCAGCGTTGCTCCCGTACGAAACACGCGCGGCGAACTCGTTGGGGCTGCGAAAGTCGCACGCGACATCACGGCCCAAAAGCAGGCCGAACTGGCCCTTGAGGAGGTCGAAGAATACCGACGCGCTGTGCTTGAATCCATGCCTGAGTGCGTGAAGGTACTGGATCCAAACGGGAACGTGGTTCACATGAATGCCGCCGGCCTGCGCATGGTCGAAGCGTCGTCGCCCGAAGAGGTGGTTGGTAAATGCGTGTACCCAATCATCGAGGAGTCCGACCGGGAGGCATTTCGAACGGTCAACGAGAGCGTGTTCTCCGGCGGGCCCGGCGGTAGTCTGGAGTTCTCGATTCGGGGCCTGAAAGGTGGCCTGCGGGTGTTCGAGACCAATGTTGTGCCCCTGCGTGGCGGCGCCTCGCCGGCAGTGATCGGAGCGCTCTCGGTCACCAGAGATATAACTGCGCGCAAACAGACTGAGTTGCGAGACGCCTTCCTCGTCCGGCTGGATGATCAAACCCGCCCGTTGTCGGACCCAAAGGAGATCACGGCTGCCGCGGCACGGCTCCTTGCGGAGCACCTCGATGCTGACCGGTGTGCCTACGCAGAAATCGACAGCTCTGAGTTGATGGATGTCGTCGGCGATCACACGAGGGGCGTGCCGAGCATCGTTGGGAAGTACCCTCTCTCTGCATTTGGCTCGACATTCGTAGACTGCACTCGCGCCGGCAGAAACTATGTCGTGTTGGATTCAGAGGCCGAAATCGATGAGCCGGACATCCTCGAGGCTTATCGCGCCACTGCCATACGGGCCGTCGTTTCTGTACCCCTGATTAAGCAGGGGCAGCTCGTTGCCGGAATGGCCGTCCACCAGACCACAACTCGGGTGTGGCGCGAGCCCGAGATTGAGCTCGTGCGACTGGTCGCAAATCGCTGCTGGGAGTCGATCGAGCGCGCGCGAGTCGAGCGCGAATTGCGCGAGAGCGAAAGCCAGTTCCGCACCCTGGCAAACACCATCCCGAACCTTGCGTGGATGGGTCGTTCCGATGGACAGCCGTTCTGGTTTAACCGCCGTCTGCTTGAATATACCGGCAGGACCGAGGACGAGCTGCGAGGCTGGGGGTGGGAAATCCTGCACGATCCCGCGCGGTTTCACCAGGTGCGAGAACGCTGGCAACACTCCGTCGCCACCGGGCAGCACTTTGAGATGGTGTTTCCGCTCAGAAGGGCTGACGGGCAGTTTCGCGAGTTCCTGACCCGAATCGAACCCATTCAGGACGATCGTGGCCAGGTAATTCGGTGGTTCGGTACCGGTACTGACATCACTGTTCTTCAGGAGGCGGAGCGCCGCGAGAAGAGTGCCAGAGAGACTGCCGAAGTGCTGAACCGGGTCGGCCCGGTCCTGTCGGCGGAGCTTGACCCGGAGAAACTGTCGCAGAAGATCATCGATATCGCGACCGAAGCCGTTCGAGGCCAGTACGGCGCGTTGTTGCTGACCGGAGCAGAGGCTATCGTACAGCGGCAGGAGTGGTACGCATCAACGCCCGGGGCACCGTCATGGCTGCGCGACCTCTCGAGCCTTGCAGACGCGAGTGTAGTTCGGCTCTCCCAAATACCTGACATGCCCGGGGTTCCCGCACAAAGCTACCTGGCGGTCCCGGTTCGGTCCCGCACCGGAGCCGCGTTCGGCAGCCTGTATTTCGCCCACAGCGAGGAAGGCGCATTCACGCCGGAAGCGGAAACAATTGCCCGAGGCATCGCGGCGCAGGCGGCCATCGCCCTCGACAATGCGTTTCTGTTCGCAGAAACGAAGCGTGCCAGTGAAGCTCTGCGGCGATCAAATGACGAGCTGCGGCGGCTCAACGACGACCTGAATCAGTTTGCCTATTCGGCATCGCACGATCTTCGCGAGCCCCTGCGAATGGTTGCGATCTACACTCAACTGCTTCAGCGAAGGCTCTCAAGCCATCTCGACGAGGAAAGCGGCCGCTACATCGACCGCATCCTGAAGGGTGCTTCGCGGCTGGAGTCATTGATCCGCGACCTGCTCGCTTACACACGGGCGGCTGAGGCTCCCGAGCAGCAGGGTGGCCGGGCAAGCACCAGCGTGGCCGTCGAGGAATCACTGGCGAACCTCGCAACGGCCGTAGACGAAGCAGGAGCGGTCGTCATCGTTAACCCCGATCTGCCGATAGTTGCCATGTCGCAAGTGCATCTCACACAGGTTCTCCAGAATCTGATCGGCAACGCTCTGAAGTACCGCACCGAGACCACGCCGGAGATACGCGTGGGCAGCGTGCGCACAGACGAGGGCTGGGAAATCTTTGTCGTCGACAATGGAATCGGGATCGCAGCAGACTTCCAGAAGCAGATCTTCGGTATTTTCCGGCGGCTTCACAATGCGGACGAGTACTCGGGTACAGGTATCGGACTCGCTATATGCCAGCGCATTCTCGAACGTTACGGTTGCAGGATCTGGGTTGAATCCGAACCCGGACGAGGGTCCACGTTCCGCTTCACAGCACCTTCGGCGGAATGACGTGTCCATCCCCGCGCCCGGCATGACCCGATATGTCGCTGTCGTTGAAGACAACGTCAGCGACGTGGAGCTCGTCCGTTACGCTCTGACCGCCGCGGGTGTGGAAACGCGTCTGCAGATCTTCGCGGATGGGGATGAGGCATACCGCCTCATTGCCGAGGTCGAAAGTGGAGCGGCGCCCTGTCCCATTCTGTTCCTGCTCGACCTGAAC
>DASQEG010000253.1:0-7810 GCA_035633775.1 Bryobacteraceae bacterium | reverse complement strand
CATTCTTGAGAGCTAAGGCCAGGGTAACTCACCCACGCGCCAAACTCAGGTCAAGAACGATGTGATTGCATATGCTCTCTATGCTTCGGTTCCGGCCGGTCAGACTGCTTCCGCAACGCGGCTGCTGATTCCTCAGACGAGAACGCAACCCCGGATTAGTTATTTGTCGATGGACCAGTCCAGTTTTCGCATCCTGAGGTTCCGGAATTGAACGACGGTGCGGGGCAGGTAGTATAGGAGCGCGAGATAACCTTCAGTATGCGTGTTCTGCGAGTCGGAGAAGTTCACCACCTCTGTGTCGTTCACGCGAATCCGGATACGGTTGCCTTCGGCGATGACGTGCTGGGTCCACCAGGTGTCGTCCGCGACAAGCTGGTCGAAAACCGGAGCAAAATTGTAAAGGCTCCCTGTCCGCTGCGGGTTGTCGGCCGTGTTGTTTGCTTGCGCGATGTAGGCGGGTGCGAATCCGCCAACAAACTGCGCGCGAAAATACAACGAGGAAATGCCGCCGCGATTCAGTTTGATGTCGGCCTTGAATTCGAAATCGCGGACGAGCTCGCGCGTGAAGAAGAGCAGGCTGACCTGCCATTCGTCGTCGATGATGCCAAACTGGCGTCCAACGATCGTTTCGTCCTGCACGGTCCAGAGTTGCGGGTTCACAAGTGCCTTCCATCCGTCGAGGGACTTGCCATCGAACATTTCGATCCAGCCGGCATCGGTGATCGGTTTCGGGCTCATTCCAGTTCTCCTTTGAGGGTTTCATTTTGGAACGCGTGTTATCAAGGCGTGGCCGTTCGGACGTAGCCGTGACTAAGCTCCGCCTCCCTGGACTGCGACGGTCCCAAAGACGGCTGACAGGACGCGAAGGCGCGCCATAATTCCGATCATCGAAGAATCAGCGCCGGCCCGTGATCCTGGTTCCCGCGCCAATTATGATGAGAGCCATGTTCGTTGTCCCGCTGAGCCCACCGCATTCCCTTTCTTCCCTCACTCGCGCCCAGAATCGTGACCCGTAGTCGGCTTTACTATCAGCGTCGGAGTCGCCGCGAAATTGAAACGCGTTGATCCATGACCCGAACCCCGAAAAAAGATGCGAACGAGGGCTGAAAGCGGACCTCAACGGTGCGGGTATATTCCAGCGGAGCGTATCGGCGGTCGCTCGCTGCCCACAACCATTGATGACGCAAGCAGCTGCAGGCCGCACACTAATGAGCGTCGCTTTCAGCTGCGCGATTGTGAAGCCCGTTGGCGTAAATTGATGTAGTTCCCGACCTGTCCCCGGAAACTGACCCGTGACCTGTCGCCGTGGGCATAGTTTCCGGTCACCCCGTATCTTCGTTCACAACGTGTACGCCTCGTCATACGTGCGCAGGCTCCAGCATGACAAGCTGCCTACCTCCCGAACCACTGACGTGGGGATACCCGCGCACCTCGGTTAGTCTTGGGTGGGCGCCGTCAGACGGTAGGACGGTGGAGAGCTTTTCGTTCTATTGAGGCTTCGAAGGGCCCACTGCCGCGCGAATAAATTCGGTCACCTCCTCGCTCCATATCGCCACGCCGTTCGTGATGAAGCGATGTCCATCTCTCTTCGTGTGCCCCTGCGGCGGGTAGATGTGCATCTTGCACGTTTTGCCCAACCGTGTCATCTCGGCCCAGAGCTCGCGTGTCGGGCCGAGGTCGAAGTCGTTCTCAGCCTGAATCAGCAGCACTGGCGTCTTCACGTGCCCTGCCGCGGCCAGCATTCTCGTACGGAGAGCCGTGTTGTGCGGCCAGTTCATCGCGCCACCGGCGAAGTCCACGGCCGCGACAAAGCCGTCATGCTCAGCCGCGAGCAAGGCGAGCACCCCTCCGAAGGAGGAGCCCATCACAACAACTTGATCGTCCCGAACGTCCGGACGCGATTGCAAATAGCGCAGTGCAGCCAGAACGTCCGCTACATGATCGGTCTCAAGGAGGCGAACCATGAGAGCGTCTCCCGAGTCTTTGCCATTCCGTGCTCGATCCTGGCGAACCAAGTCCATGATGTAGGGACCGGCCGCGTGCGAGTTTCCATGCCCACGGCGCTCTGGATAGAAGTACATGTATCCATGAGCGAGGAACATGTCGGCAATGGACTTTTCGTCGGGCAACGGTGGACCGGTCGGTTCGGGCATAGGAGTCTTTTCACTCCCATGGTTGTCCAGGATGACAGGAAACGGCCCCTGGCCGTCCGGCTTCCAAAGCCATCCAACTAACTCGTGCGAACCGTTGGAGAAGCTGATGCGCTCGGGCGCTCTCCCAGCCTGTGCGTGGGGCATCAGAAGCACAATAAGAAGCAAGACGAGACTGAGGTGATTTGCTGTCGTCCGCATTCCCCGTATTTGAACACAAACAGGTGACGTTTGTGCTCTTGTTGCGAGTGCTTGAATAGCATCCCAAACGGGGTTCGTGTACTGGCGGCGACTCAAACCAGAGTCTCTCTGGAATCGAAGGGTGTTGGAACCCTTGGGCTTTTAGGGACGGGTCCTCGTGAAGCGTTTACGCCGGCAGTCGCGCAGATTCGTCTGAGCGTTGCTCGCCAATTTGACGTATCCCGCCCGTTTTGAAATCTGCCGACAGTAGTGCCCGATGTGTCCGCTTATCGGAAACTTGCCGCAACGCGGACGTATAAGGCCCACACCGCTGATGTCAGGCGTGTTCTCCGGCTCCGCCACGACAGGCTCACAAACGCCCCGCCCGTTGCCGGTCTGGGTCGCACCACAGCGGCACCGATTCTTCCAGATTGGCGAGATGCAAAGCCCAAGCGCAAACAGTTGGGGAACTTGCTTAGGTGTTCACGAGCAAGCTTATCCCTGCAGTAGACGAGCTCAGATACAGGTCTGGGACGTACGCCCGGTTCGAGGACGACGGGTGGTAAGGCGTTCCGCCCCGCACGGCGCGGCACGGGCGGCCCATGATACGCGGTGGGCCTCACAAGAAGTTGTCGCCGGCATTGTGCCACGAACAAGCGCCTGCTTCAGCAGACGTCTCGCAAACTCGTTCCTAACTTCCCTTCAGCGTGTCCAATGGGCTCAGATTGCCCGCCCGCCGGGCCGGCACCGCGCTCGCCACCAGGCACACCAGCGCGAGCACGACCGCTGCGCCCACCACCGTCGGCGCATCCATCGGACGCACTCCGAACAGCATGCTTTCGATCAGCCGGCCCATGGCCCACGAACACGGTAGTGCGATGACCATTGCCGCCCCGGCCAGCACTGCCGCCTCCTTCACGATCAGTCCGCCCGCCGACCACCTTGGCGCGCCCACAGCCAGCCGGATGCTGATCTCCTTTGCCCGGCTCGCGGCCGAGAACGACAACACTCCGTACAAGCCGATCATGGCCAGCAGTGTGGCCAAGATCGCGAAGCCGCTTGCCAGCGCCGCCAGCAGCCGTTCCGCGACCAGCAGCCGGTCCAACTGGTCCTGGATCGTTCGCATGGAATGCACGGTCAGGGCCGGGTCGATCTGCGCCGCCACCGACCGAATCGATGTGGCCGCGACGTCCGACGAGCTTCGTGACCGCACGTAGAAGGTCCCCTCCTCCACCGTGCGCTCCCAAAGCGCGAAATAGACTTGCGGCTCCGGGTTGCGAAGCCCGAAGTCCGAGAAGTTCTTCACCACCCCGACAACCTTGATCGTCGGTACTGAGTTGGGTCCGTTGCCCATGCCCATCCGCGCTCCGATCGGCTCCTCGCCTTGGAAGTACCTCCGCACAAACTCTTCGTTGATGACCGCGGACCGCAGGTCCCATTCCGTGGTCTTCGTCGTGGCATCTCGCTCCTCAAAGGCTCTCCCCCGCGTGATCGTTGCGCCCAGAGTGCGGAAGAAGTCCGGCGTCACGGCGTTCATCGTTACACTGTCCTCGGTCACGAACCGCCGCCCTGCCTGCACGGTCACCGGGTTGTTCCATCCGTCGCCCCGCAGCATCTCCCAACGTGCGATGCCCGCCTGCTCCACCTCTGGTAAGGCCTGAATTGCCGTCAGCAGGCGCCGGAACAGATGCCTGCTCTCCGGCACCGTCTGCCCGTCACTCAGCGGTGACAGCCGGAACATCAGCAGATTCGCCGTCGGAAATCTAGGTCCCTGCGCCCGCAGCGCGCCTAAGGTCCGGGCAAACAGGCCTGCACCCACCAGCAACACCAGCGCCAGGGCGAACTGTCCCACAACCAGCGCTTTTCGCAGTCCCATGCCGCCCGCCACCGCGGTCGACTGCTCTTTCAGCGCGTTGACCGGCTGCACCGATGCCGCATAGACGGCCGGGGCCGTACCCGCCAATAACGTCGTCACGGCGGTAGCCGCCAGCGCGAAGCTCAGCACACGCCAATCCAGTTCCGCCGTTAGTGCAAGGCTCGCAGCCCCGAAGGTCGGTACGAATGTCAGGATCCCGCGAATCACCGGCACCGCCAGCAATACTCCCGCCGCGCACCCCAACACTGCGAACACGCCGCTTTCCACCAGTTGCTCTGTCAGGATGCGCCGTCGGGATGCCCCCAGCGCAATCCGTAGAGCCGTCGTCCGCCGTCGGGCCAACACCCGCGCCAGTGACAGGTTCGCGACATTCAGGCAGGCGAGCAGCAGGATCAGCCCAGTTGCCGCGAGCAGGATCAGCATCGGCCTTTGCAGCAATTGCCGCATTGGTGCCTGTCCTTGCCCACCCGGCAGTAGGTCGAGCTGCGACCCCATGTACTGCTGCAGTTGCGACTTCGTCACCGGCGGCCACCCCTCGCGCCTGGTGTCCGCCTCCAGATACGCTTTGAACCAGGGCTGCACCCGCGCCTGCGCCTGCTCCCTGGTCATACCCGGCTTCAGCCGGGCGAACACGTTGAGGAACCGCGTCCGCCGCTCCTGGAGCCCATCCCAGTCCGGCGTAACCTTGCTCTTCATCATGAGCGGGATCCAGATCGCCGGAGCCATGCCCCAGTCCGTGCCGCGGAAGCTCCGCTCGGCCACCCCCACCACGGTCAGCGGATAGTTGTTCATCCGCACCTGCTTGCCCACGATGTTCGGGTCGCCGGCTAGTTTGCTCTGCCAGTAATCGTGGGACAGCACCGCCACTGGATGTCCGTCCCGCAGCCGGTCATCCTCCTCGCTGAGCAGTCGTCCCAATACCGGGCGCACGCCCAACGTCGGGAAATAGGAGCCGGTGACCATCTCTACGCTGGCGGGCTCCGCGTGGGGACCCACGCCCAGGTGCACGTTCCCCGAGGCTCGCGCAAACAGGTCCGTAAACACCTGGCTGTCTGCCCGCAATTCCTTGTAGAGCGAGTACGGGATCAGGCTGCCGTATCCCACGCTGCCCATGCCCACCCCGACAAACTTGCCCTTCCAGTCAAGCTGCACCAGCCGGTCCGGCTCTTGCACGGGCAAGGTCCGCAGCAGCGCCTGGTCGGCCAAGGAGAAGATCGCCGTGTTGACCCCGATGCCGAGCGCCAGCGACAGGATCACCGTCGCGGTCGCCACCGGTGCCAGCCGCATCTGGCGGCAGGCGTACAGGACGTCTTTGGCCAGGTGGTCCAGCCACATCCAGCGGCCCGCCTCGTGGAACTGCTCCTCGCGGTGAGTCACGTTCCCGAACCGCCGCCGCGCCGCTGCCTCCGCCTCCGCCCGGCTCAGGCCCTCTCGCTCCAGCTGATCCGCCTCCAGGGTGAGGTGGGCCCGAACCTCCTCGCTGAAGTCCTGATCGGTGCGCTTGCGAAACATGGCTCAGCCCTCCACACCTTCCGGATCCAGCACCCTGCCGATGGCGCTCACCAGACGTCGCCACTGATCCTTCTCCCGCACCAGCTGCGCACGTCCGTTCGGCGTCAGCTCATAGAACCGCGCCTTCCGGTTGTTCTCGCTCACGCCCCAACTGGCCTGAATCCAACCCTTGGTCTCCAGCCGCTGCAGCGCCGGATAAAGCGACCCGTGGTCCACCAGCAGCACGTCAGCCGAGCTTTGCTGGATCGTCCGCGCGATCCCTTGCCCATGCTGCCGCCCGAACACGAGCGTCCGCAGGATCAGCAGGTCGAGCGTTCCCTGCAACAGCGCGACCCGTTCCTTGTCTTCTCGGGTAGACATCCGACACGAGTATGAGCCGGTTCAGGTAGAATGTCAACCCGAGCCGCCCCTCGCGGTCGTGTTCGCCCCGGCATCCGCGCTTCTACGGCCGCGGGAGCGAGCGGGACAAGGTAACCAAAGTGCCGGTCACAGACGAGGCACGGGGCAGCGAGGGACCGGAGAGGCTGGAGCGAGTCCGTGATCTCGCATTCCTGTGCGATCAGTCTCGAAGCGGTACGGCGCACATCCTGGTGAAGTTGAGATCATCAGAGAGCCGGGCTTTAGAGGTTGTGCAACGCACACTCAGTCAAAGGGTGGAGCAACATGACGACAACTCACGTCCTGGCATGTACGACCTTCGACTTGGACCACCAGATCGCCGCGAGATCGCATCGGGTGCGTTGGGGCTCTCGATCCCACATTCGCCCAACTCTGGAATTGTGGACCTGCAAAAGGATGCTGGTTAGTCGCGCTACTTGGAGACTGGACCGTGGGTATCTCGTTAAAAGGCCAAGCTTCGCAACCTGCGGAACGGACTGAAGGACCTGCGTTGCGAGCTTGAGATGAAGCGCATTTGGGGTGTACGCGTTGATTATCGGCTTTTGATCGGACCCGCAACTTTATCGACGAATGCAGATCGTCGAAGTGACGAATGCATTCGCTTACTCAACGAAAGGCACCGGCAACGTGACGCTCAGTGTTCCAGGAATAGGCGGCGCGGTAGATACGCAGGGCACTTCCATCGCGCGCTGGGTTGGGGAGTTTCTACGCGAACGAGCACAAGCTGACGTGCTTGTGACGGCTGCTTGGATAGCTCCTACGAGCGGAACCCATGGGCTGTATTGGAATGGCGTTCACTGGACAACGGTCAACACCTCCCGTACACAGACTGATCACGAGCTTTAGCCGCCGAAGTGTCGCAGTCTACCTGACTGAACGATGTCATAGCGCTACAGGGGCTGGTCCCAATCCTGTCGAGTCACGCCCATCCGGAAGTTGACGGCCTCGATGCCGACTTGAACGGAGCCGCTGGCGCGGCGGACGCTGTCGCGTGTAGTGCGGCTGACGTCCCTTCCGCTATAGCAGCGATAGCGTGTGTCACAGAGAAGGAGGTTCTGTGACCACAATCCTGGAGCGCATGCGCGAGAAACTCGTGCGGCGCAACTATGCTGCAAACACCATCCACAGCTATCGTCGGATCCTTCTCGATTTCGAACGCTACGTCAGTAAACCACTCGAAGAAGTCGACGCCGACGATGTGCGAAGCTACCATGCGTACCTGCTCGACCAGCGGAAGCTCGCCGTACGCGCGGTCGTGCAAAGAGTGGCGGCCATTCGCTTCCTGTACTGCACGACGCTGAAGCGGCGGGACATGAAGGAAGACCTGCCGTACCCGAGTAAGTACCGTCGCCGCTTGCCTGTGATCCTCGGCGTCGAAGAGGTCGCGCAAGTCATCGACTGTGCACGGAACCTGTTTCACCGTGCCCTGTTGATGACCTTATTCCAGCTGCGGTCATCATGCTATCTCGTATAACAGCTGTCGCGACAGGCACTGTCCCAAGTGCCAGGCACAAGCACGGGAACGCTGGCTGACAGCTCGCGAGCGCGAGTTGATCGGCGTGCCGTACTTCCACGTTGTCTTCACTCTGCCGCACCAGTTGAACCTGCTTTGCCTCTACAAACCAAGGCTGCTTTACAGCCTGCTCCTGCAGACGACAGCGGCAACCTTGCTCGAGGTTGCCGCAGACCCCAA
>DASQEG010000252.1:0-2848 GCA_035633775.1 Bryobacteraceae bacterium | reverse complement strand
AGATCGAGGCGCTGGCACAATGACACGGCGTCACGACGGCTTCACGCTGCTCGAGGTGCTCGTAGCGACGGTCGTACTCGCCCTTGCCATCTCGGGTACCCTGTCCGCGCTCTCCACGTCCCTTCGGAACGCAGCGCGGCTGAACGACTATGACCGTGCCGCGATGCTCGGCCGCAGGAAACTCGATGAACTGCTCCTCGATCGCAAACTGCCGAAGCTTGTGTTTCTCGAAGGTCGCTGGGATCCATCGCTCACCGGCGGACGGGAAACCGGGTGGCGCGCGCGCATCACACATTGGGAGATGACGCGAAATCCGGCTCCGGGGCCGGGCTCGCCCACACTGGAGCGCGTCCAGCTTGAACTATGGTGGAACGACAATGAACGAAGGCGCAGCTTCCATCTGGAGGGCTTTCGCCGAGGTACCCTGACCGAGCAGGATATTGCCGCCGGAGCCCTGTTGCCGCAATGACAGACCGTCGCGGCGTCACTCTGATCGAAGTGCTGGTTGCAGTTACGCTTCTGAGCATGGTCTCGGTAGGCATGCTGATGGCCATGCGTGTCGGGCTGAATGCGATGGGCCGCACAAACGAGCACATTACGGCCTCCAGGCGCGTGCTCGGTGTCGAACGCGTCCTCACACAGCAGATTGCCGGGTTCGTGCCAAGCACAGGGCTGTGTGCCGGCGGGCCCGAAGGCGCATCTCCAGCACCGTTCGCTTTCTTCCAGGGCGAATTGCAGACGGTACGCTTCGTCACCACGTATTCGCTTGAAGAGGCGTCGCGTGGCTACCCGCGGATTGTCGAGTTTCACGTTGTTCAAGGTGAAAATGGGCGCGGCGTTCGGCTCATCGTCAACGAAACCATTTACACCGGCCCCCTGTCGACAGGGGCGTACTGCCTCGGCATGGTACCCGACCCGCAGGTGGGAACGGCCGTCGTCGCATGGCGGCCTCCCGCTGTGAATGAGCGGTCCTTCGTACTGGCTGACAAACTCGCCTCGTGCCAGTTCGGGTTCAAGGAGGAACGGGAGTTCCCGCAGCCCGATCTCTGGCACGCACGCTGGACGAAGGACTTCACTCCCTCAGCCATACGCGTCGATCTGGCACCGCTCGAGCCCGAGCCCGGTCGTTTACAGGTGCCGTCCGTGATTGCCCCGTTCCGTGTGACCAGGCATCCGTTCTCTCAGTACAGCGACTGGTGATGCGTTACCCGGTTCCACAACGCGGTGGCGCACTGCTCGCGGTGCTTTGGGTGTCGGCTGCCCTGTCTGCAATCGCATTCTCGGTTGCCACAACCGTACGCGGCGAGACGGAGCGCACTTCCACGCTTCAGGAAGGAGTCCGTGCCTATTATCTCGCCACGGGCGCGATCGAACGACTGCTGCTGTACATTCAGTGGGGTCCGGATCAGAAGCAGCCGGACGGCGTCACCAAGTACTTTGAGCCCGGCATGGCAAGGGTGGTGATGCAGTTCCCTACCGGAAGTGCATTGGTCGAAGTGATTCCCGAGACGGCCAAGCTCAGTCTGAACACCACGAAGCCAGAAGAAATCTTCCGCCTTCTGACCCTGGTTGGGGTGGAACCGGCGGCTGCTCAGGAGATGACGAGGGCGATCGAAGACTGGCGGAGTCCCGCGCCAGCCGGCCTGACCATGTTCGATCAGTACTATTTGTCCCGCCAGCCGTCTTTTCGTGCGCGGCATGCGTCCTTCATGGAGATCGAAGAGCTTCTCCTTGTGAAAGGCATGACGCCGGAACTCTTTTACGGCACGCTGGTGCGCGACCCTCAGGGCAGGTTATTGCCTCGGCCTGGCCTCCGGGACGTTCTCTCAGTATTTGGTTCGCAGGGTGCGGTGGATGTGAATTACGCCGCGCCCGAGGTACTGACGGCAATCGGGATCGACCCGACCGCCATTGCTGCAATCGTCGAACGGCGTCGTGCCATTCCTTTTCGAAATCCCGGAGAATTGGCTCCTTTCGCGCAGATCGCCGGGCCGGCCGCCGCTCGGCTGACCGTCGGAGGCAACACGATCTTTACTTTTCGCTCGACCGCACGTTTGCGCCTGCCCGACGGGCGTGAATCCGACCTGACGCGCACCGTCAGCGCTCTGCTAAAGTTCCATCAAAAGCCCGTCAACGCTCCTCCCATCGAAGTGCTGCGCTGGTATGACAACTGAACCCGGGACGCAGGCTGCGGCTCCTGAAGCCGCCGGCGCAACACCTGCGCGCAAGGCATCTTCGCTTCGATGGCTGGCGTGGGGTACGGGCGCAGCAATCGAAATCCGGGCGACGGAACTGCTGGTCGCCGCGGTGCGAGTGCGCCCTTCGGGTGCTGCGCTTCTGGGTGCTGCCCGGATTCCTGACTACCGAACGAGGCCTGCAGTCGAATGGGGAGCGGAGGTCACGAGCTTCCTTCGCAAGCTGGGCGCCGGCCACGTTGCCGTAACTGCGCTGCTGCCTCGCAGCGAAGTGATTGTCCGTGTCATATCGCTGCCCGGAGTAGCGGCATCCGATACGGAAGCTGCCATTCGTCTGCAGCTCGACTCCCTGCATCCGTTCAGCGATGAGGACGCGGTGTTCTCGTTCGCGCGCCTTGGAAAGACAGGCGACGTCCTGGTTGGGATCGCCAGACGCGAGACGGTGGACGCCTGGTCAACACTGTTCGCCGAAGCCGGGATCAAAACAGCGGCTTTCACCTTCTCAGCGGCTGCAGTGTATTCAGCTGCGCGCCTGCTGAATACGCCCGCATCAATCTTCGTAACGGCGTGCCGCGCTGAGGACGACATCGAGATTTACGGAGAAAGCGAAGCGCGTCCGCTATACACGGCCACGCTGCCCGTGGCACCTGAAC
>DASQEG010000251.1:0-3627 GCA_035633775.1 Bryobacteraceae bacterium | reverse complement strand
CCGGCATTCATTGTCATGACTTCGAAGGGCGGTAAGCTTGGTGACCAGCCGCTCGCGGATCGTTTGTGGGGCAGTGGATTTCTGCCGACCAGGCATCAGGGCGTGAAGTTCGGCTCCGGTGCGGATCCGGTCCTTTTCCTTTCGAACCCCGCGGGTGTGGACACTGCGGCGCGGCGCCGCTTTCTCGACGACCTTAAGGTTTTCAACGACGAGAAGTCCGCAGACAGCGGCGACCCGGAAGTCAGCTCCCGGATCGCTCAATATGAGATGGCGTTCCGGATGCAGGCCTCGGTGCCGGAACTCACCGATCTGTCCAGGGAGCCTGCAAGTACGTTCGAACTGTACGGCGAAGATGCACGCAGGCCGGGGACGTTTGCGGCCAACTGCCTTCTCGCGCGGCGTCTGGCCGAACGCGGCGTCCGCTTCATTCAGCTCTTCCACCGAGGCTGGGATCAGCATGCCGAGTTGCCTGGTCAGATTAAAGTTCAGTGCCGGGCAACAGATCAGCCTTCCGCAGCTCTCGTTCAGGACCTGGCTGGCCGCGGATTGCTCGACGACACACTAGTGGTCTGGGGTGGGGAATTCGGCCGCACAGTTTATTGCCAGGGCAAGCTTACCGAAACCGACTACGGTCGCGATCACCATCCCCGGTGCTTTACGATCTGGATGGCAGGTGGCGGAATCAAACCGGGACTGACCTACGGATCTACAGACGAGTTCAGCTATAACATCGTCGATGGCCCGGTGCATGTCCATGATCTGCACGCGACCATCCTGCATTGCCTCGGCGTGGACCACAAGAGGCTGACACACAAGTTTCAGGGTCGGCACTACCGGCTGACGGACGTTCACGGCCGTGTGGTCAGGGAGATTCTCAGCTGACCGCTGGATTGCAGAAGAATCAACCGGGGCACGTAGATCTTTCCCGCCTGGTCCGCGGACAGTGGCGTGCCGCCACCGTCGAAGCCTTGTAACTCGCAGCACCTAATGGAGTGCGAAGCGGGTGCGATTGCGCTCAGTAGTGGCCCTCAGCGTGCTCTTACGATCCTGCTTGTCGGCTCGCAATAAAGTAACCATGATGCGCGCGTCCCTGGGCGGAGAGTTGTTTCAAAGGACGAGAGTCTCGTTTCCGACCTCGTCCGTGATCTTCGCCGTTATGTATGCTGTGCCGTTGGTTGCTGACCCTTCCACCGCAGCGAGCAGTACAGCGGGACACCTTGCGACCAGGGTGCACCAGGCGGATGCGCAACGGTTCAGCGGGCTCGGGACAGTGACTTCCAACCGGCGCTATGTCCTTCGAAATAATCGCTGGGCAACGCCCGCGATCATGCATGCCCGGATGATCTCAACTCCCGGCCACGCAAAGCGCTTCGAAATCGTCAGTATGGAACACGCTGGTGTGCTGCAGAAGCGTGTCTTCAAGCAAGTTCTGGAAGGCGAGGTTGCTATGAGTGTCAAGCAACTCACCTCCAAAAGTTCCGAGACCGATACCAGCGTTTCGGCAGGGAATTACGACTTTGCTCTCCTCGGCCATGAACTGGTCGACGGACGGCAATGTGCGGTGCTGCAGCTCAATCCCAAGCGAAAGAGCAAGTACCTGATTAAAGGTAAGGCGTGGGTGGACATCGAAGCGGCAGCAATCTTACGCGTGGAAGGGCAGACGGCGGCGAGCATATCTTTCTGGATCGGGAAGCCACTGGTGACGCAGAGCTACCGCAAAGTCGATGAGGTCTGGCTTCCATCCTCCAATCGATCGGTTTCCGACGTGCGCTTTCTCGGGGACACCGAGATGACAATCGAATATCTTACGTACACGATTGCTCCTTCAAGCGTGAAGGCAGCAGGCGCGTACACTCGCCCCCGAGCAGAGTAGCTTACCGTAACACGCTGGGTTCCTCGCGCGTGTACGTCTACCATGTCAGTTCAAGAGCTGAACATGTACAGACTAGCTATCCATCTCACCTTCCTGCTGGGGCTCCTTGCTCCGGCGATCACGGCCTCTCCGTTCCTGAGAATCTACACGTATGGAGACAGTCTGTCGGATCCACTGTTTACCAACGGGCCTGTCGCCGTAGAGCTGCTGGCCGGCAAGCTCGGGGTGACGCCGGCAAGCCATTCGAACTTCGCCGTGGGGGGTGCGACCACGGGCGTTGGCAACTACGCCGATGGTGGATTGGTCAGCACCCCGAGTCCTCGCGGTGGGATGACGACCCAGCTAAATGACACGATCGCCGGAATCGATCCTGCTGACTCGCTCTTCGTTGTCTGGGGTGGTCCCAACGACTTCCTGGCGCCCGACCCTGACGTGACGTTCCCTGAGGGAGTTGCCGCCCGCGCCATCACTAACCTCGTCACAATCGTAATGCGTTTGAAGGGTGCCGGCGCGGAGAACATCCTGGTGCCCGGACTGCCGGACCTTGGCCTCACGCCGTTTTACCAGAGCATGCCGGCTCCCGCTGCCGCGAACGCTACTGCACTCAGCCTCGCTTTCAACCAGGGCCTCCGGGCCAGCTTGCCTGCTGATGTCATATTCATTGACACCGCAACGCTGATGCGACACGTGATCGACAACCCGGCTGCATTCGGTTTCAGCAACGTGACCGGATCATGCCTGACGCCGGCTGGCGTTTGTTCAAACCCCGATGAGTATCTGTTCTGGGATGGATTTCACCCCACAGCGGCGGCCCACGAGATCCTTGCGGAGCGCTTCGAGGCTGCCGTTGTGCCGGAACCAGGTACGGTCGTACTTGTGCTGGGCGGAATTGGCGCCGCCGCGGTTGCGCGCCGTGTTCGCCCCGGACTGCGCCGGAGGTGACCCGTTGTGCGTGCACAGACCCGCAGCGCGGCTCTCAGCTGATGACTTCGGAGATAACTCGCCCGCCAATGTCGGTCAGCTTCTTGTAACGTCCTGCATGCAGGACAGTGAGCCGGTTCTGATCCAACCCAAGCAGGTGCAGCAGGGTTGCATGAACGTCGCGCAAGGGGATCTCATCATTGGCCGAGCGCACGGAGAAGTCGTCAGTTGCGCCGAAGGTCGCGCCCGGTTTGACGTTGCCGCCGGCCATCCACATAACCAGTCCGTACTGGTTGTGATCGCGGCCGGGCTTGTCAGTCGTGAGATTGTTGTCGAAGGGCGTGCGGCCCATCTCCGAAGCCCATACCACCAGCGTCTCGTCCAGTAATCCGCGGGACTTGAGGTCCTTGATCAAGCCCGCGACCGGACCATCGACTTCTTTGCAATGGACAGGCAGCCGTTCCTGAATGGCTCCATGATCGTCCCACCGGTCCGGTCCGGCGCCATGCAGCACCTTCACGAATCGCACACCGCGTTCTATCATTCGTCGGGCTAGCAGACACTGCTGCCCGAAAGGTTGCGTGATCGGGTCGTCAAGGCCATACAGCTTTTTCGTTGCATCGGACTCGCCTGTAAGGTCCACCAGTTCGGGCGCCCGCGCCTGCATTCGGAACGCAAGCTCAAACGAGGCGATGCGAGCATCAAGCTCGCTTGTATTCGTCCGGTCGGAACTGTGGCGTTCGTTCATCCAGCGAAGCAGGTCGAGTTCGTTCCGCTGATCGGTACCGCTAATGGCTGCGCGTCGATTCAGATCGACGATCGGTGTGTTGCCA
>DASQEG010000250.1:0-3696 GCA_035633775.1 Bryobacteraceae bacterium | reverse complement strand
GCATGCAAGCAGCACCAAGCAGCATGACGAACTTACGCGCGCTCGGTAAAGTCCAGCCGCGCCGGATCAAATGGCCTGAGAGCCACCCGCCGAGCATGTAGCCGACGTCGCCAAAGATGAACGGCACCCACGCATACTTCCCCACCATGGCCAGATCGAAGCCACGTTCCCGGCGCAGGTATTCAGGCATCCAGAAGATGACAAAGTAAATCACCGGGTCGGTGAAGAAGCGGCCGAGAATCAGCGTCCAGCACTCACGTGTGCGGATCAGTCGTTTCCAGTCCGGCCTAGCATTGCTCAATGCGACCGGCACCTCCTCGAGGGCTGGGATCTCTGTCGCAGGCAGCCAGCGATTCGTTCGGGGAGGTGCGTACACGATCAGCCAGGCAATCAGCCACAACAGCCCGAGCGCGCCCGTGAAGATGAATGAAGATCTCCACCCGTAGGCGTAGGTTAGCCAAGCGACAAGTGGCGGTGCTATCGCCGCTCCGATCGAAGATCCTGCATTGAAGATGCCAACGCCCAGCGCCCGGTCACGCGCGGGAAACCATTCAGAGACGGCCTTGGCAGCAGCAGGCCAGTTCCCCGGCTCCGCGAATCCCAGTACAAAGCGCCAGAGTGCCATTGACCACTTTCCAGTAGTGAAGGCATGCATCAGCTGCGCGAATGACCAAACCGATATGAACAGTGCAAAACCGCGTCGGGTGCCGAGACGATCCACAACGTAGCCCGACGCCGCATACCCGGCGGCGTAGGCGATGAGAAACACGGTTACGATGTGTCCATAGTCACGTTCTGCCAGGCGAAACTCCGCCCGCACATCGACCGATACGATACTTAGCGCCGATCGATCGATATAGTTGATCATCGTCGCCAGGAACAGCAGCGCGGCGATCACCCATCTCAAGTGGGTGAATTTAATCCTTCGCATTCAGGCAGTCCGTGTGTAGAATGGTCCCAAGCCATTTCGGCTCCTCACATCCAGTGGGAAACTTTTTTGCAAGGTCCTTCATCGTACACAGTTGCCATGAGCATGACCATCTTTCTGGCCGAAGACAATCCAGCTGACATCTACCTGCTGAGGATCGCTTTCGATGAGGTCGATCGCAGCAATGTGGAATTGATTGTCGCGAAGGATGGAGAGGAAGCGCTCGAATGGGTACGCTCCTCGGCAATCCAGCCTGACAGCAGCCGTCCGGATCTTTTCGTGCTTGACCTCAATCTGCCCAAAGCTGATGGGAGTGACATACTACGGAAGATTCGTGAGGCCGACCAGTTTCGCGACATACCAGTCGTTGTGCTTACTTCCTCGGACTCCCCGCGTGATCGCGAAGCCGCAGAACGCCTCGGGGCGACCGACTACCTGACGAAGCCCACAGACCTGAATGCATTCCTGGGACTAGGCGGGGTTCTCCTCAGCTATGCTGGCCGTACCGGGCCAAACGGGGCAGCGTAGCCGCCCAAACTTACCGTTCGGCAGTGCTCGAACTATCGGCCGCGCGCAGGAAGTCGAAGTCGCAGCCCTCGTCGGCCTGTGTCACGTGATCCACGAACAACCTTCCGTAGCCGCGTGTGTAGTACTTTCTGTCTGGTTTGCACTGCGCTCGCCGATCGTCCAGCAAACGATCGCTCACCTGCAGAGTCAGGGTACGCGCGGGGACGTTCAGCTCGATTGGATCTCCTGTTTGCACCTGTGCCAGTGGTCCGCCGGCGGCTGATTCAGGTGCTACGTGAAGGACAACCGTGCCAAAGCTGGTGCCGCTCATTCGTGAATCGGATACCCGGACCATGTCGGTGATGCCCTGCCGCAATAGCTTGCGAGGCATCGGAATCTGCCCCCACTCCGGGAAGCCCGGTGCTCCCTTCGGTCCGCCGTTCTTCATCACCAGCACGGAGTTTCGGTCGACGGGCAGATCTTCGGAATCGATCTTTGCCAGCATCTCCTCATGGTCTTCGAACACATAGGCCGGCCCTGTGTGCACGAGCAACCCAGGAGTCGCGGCTGACTGTTTAATGAGGGCTCCGCGTGGACACAAGTTGCCGCGCAGGACAGCGATGCCTCCTTCGGGGGACAGCGGCTGGTCTGCCGGACGGATTACATCGTCATCGAAACAGACAGCGGATTCGATGTTCTGCCCCAGCGTTCCGCCACTGACAGTGATGCACTCCCGATGAAGCAGATCCGGAATGCGCCGCAGCGCGGCCGCAAGGCCGCCCGCAGCGAAGAAGTCCTCCATTACGTAGGATCCGGAAGGCTTGAGGTTCACGAGGTAGGGAGTACGACGTGAGATCCTGTCGAAGTCCTCAAGCGTAAGTGGAATACCGAGACGTCCGGCAATCGCGAGGAGATGGACGACAGCGTTGGTCGATCCACCCAACGCCATCACGGCAGTCACGGCGTTCTCCAGTGACTCCCTTGTGATCACTCGCGCTGGCGTAAGTTGCTCGTCGACCATCGAGACTATGCGCTGGCCAGTCTCTTCGGCGAGCGCGAGCCTTCGTGCGTCCGGAGCCGGGATGGAAGCGCAGCCGGGCAGTGTCATTCCAAGCGCTTCGGCAACACATGCCATGGTGGAAGCGGTGCCCATGACCGTGCAGTGCCCGGCGGTGCGTGCGATGCATCCTTCCACCTCGTCCAGTTCCTCATCGGAGAGCTTGCCGGCCCGGTACAAGTCGAACAGCTTTCGGCCATCGGTTCCGCTGCCCAGCGACTGACGACGCCAGACGCCCGCCAGCATGGGCCCGGTAGTAACGACAGCAGATGGAATATTGGCGCTTGCGGCGCCCATGATCATGGCCGGGACGGTCTTGTCGCAGCCTCCAAGCAGCACCACTCCGTCCAGAGGGTTGGCGCGTATGCACTCTTCCACGTCCATCGACATCAGGTTGCGGAACTGCATCGCCGTCGGCTTCATCAGCATTTCACCTAGCGAGATCACCGGAAACTCGAGCGCAACCCCTCCCGCCCGAGTCACACCTCTTTTCACGGCCTGGGCGACGTCCTTGAGTCCGGCATGACAGTTATTCAGCTCACTCCACGAGTTGCAGATGCCGATAATGGGTCTGTCCTCGAAGACGTCATGGCTAAAGCCCTGCGAACGCATCCACGCGCGCCGGGCGAAATTGTAGTACTCAGGACCGGTAAACCAAGCGCTGCTACGGAGCCGCCGTGTGCTGTCGGACATGCGCTCATTGTGACGCAGGGGAAACTGGCCAGCGGATTGGCACGTCCTTTGCTATAGTTCGTCACGAGGAAAGTCGCATGAGACCGCTTGCTTTAACTCTCGCTCTGGCTTTAGGAATCGGCATCGCGCCACACGCGCTTCCACAGCAGGGGCCCAACAAGGAATCGACAGAGAGTGTGGCCAAGCCGCGTCCTCGACCGGGTGCGTCGGGGCAGCCCGAGGCGGCACCCGCGCCGGAAGAGGAGAAGATCCCGTCCAAGTTTTCCCGGAAGGACAAAGAAGGGCAGCCCGTCGAGGGCCCAAGCTTCCGCACCGACGCGAACACCGTTACGGTCGAAGCCGCCGTACTTGACAACAAAGGCAACTTCATTCCGAAGATTCCTCAGGGCAATTTTCGTATCCTCGAAGACGGCGTTCCTCAGACGGTCAGCAGCTTCGGTATCGGCGAAGGCACGATGACGGTCGCGATGGTGATTGAGTTCAGCAATCTTTACCAGCGCTACTGGAGCGA
>DASQEG010000249.1:0-1921 GCA_035633775.1 Bryobacteraceae bacterium | reverse complement strand
CTCGTCCAATAGGGCGCCGTCCCGTAAGAGGCGTAGAGCGACATTTCCATTTGCCGCGACACCGGAAGATCGATGCCGGTTCCAGGGCTGTCTTCGACCTGCTTTTTCATCAAGCCCACCGTGATCGATGATGTCCCTGTTTCTGGCGGCCGTGTGCAGGAAGCTGGAAGCAGGACTTTGCGTCCCATCAGCAACGGTCCGGTGTTGACAGCGAGCCAGCGCACGCACCAGGTATTATCTTCGAACAGAATATCGCTGACGCTTCCGACCTCACCGTCACGGGCACAGATCGAAAGACCCTTCAGAATCGACGCTTTCCATAGCATGGCGAGCCCTCGGACCGAACGTACACTGGGCCAACTGGGCGCTCTCCCGACTGTTCCAGCGTGGCATCACCAACCTGTACACCAGCGGACACTCCCAGGATTCCATCGATGGCCTGCACTCTCCTGGTGCTCGCTCAGGCGCACTCAGCGGCCAAGGGTGACATGGGAACACCTGAGGTCTGCGCACGTTCCGCTAGAACACAGACATGCCAGTCAGGGAGCCTATGTTGTGGAAACCGATGCCGGAATTACGCTGGAGCGGATCGAGGGGTTCATCACGGGCTTCTGGTGGATCCTGCCCAACCTCGGCATTGCCCTGGTGGTCTTCCTGATCTTCATAGGCATTGCCTGGGGCGCCCACTCCGCTGTATCCCGGTTCTTCAATCACCGCGGTCGCCCGGACCTCGCCGCCCTTCTCGCCGGCTTCGCGCGGTGGTCAGTCATCGCCCTTGGCCTGCTGATTGTTGCGACCATTGTATTCCCCTCAGTCAAGCCCGCCGACGTACTGGCCACCCTGGGTGTCGGCTCGATTGCGATCGGCTTTGCGTTCAAGGATATCCTGCAGAACTGGCTCGCTGGTCTTTTGCTGCTCTTGCGCCAGCCCTTCCGCCAGGGGGATCAGATCGTGGTCGGCAAGCACGAGGGCACGGTCGAGCGGATTGAGGCGCGAGCCACGCTGATCCGGACCTACGACGGGCGTCGGGTGATCATCCCCAACAGCAGCGTCTACACCGAGTCTGTGACGGTCAACACCGCCTTTACCCAGAGCCGAAGCGAGTACGACGTCGGCATCGGTTACGGTGACGATTTGGGCAAAGCCTGCGAAGTGATCCGCAGCGCACTCAAAGGAGTGCCGGGCGTCTCGGAAGATCCCGTACCGGAAGCCATCCCGTGGGAGCTTGCCGGGTCTAGCATCAATATCAAGGTGCGCTGGTGGACACAGCCGCAGCGCAGTGATGTGGTGCACACCCGAGGGCACGTAATTCAGGCGGTCAAACGGGCGCTGAGCCAAGCCGGCATCGATCTGCCCTTCCCAACCAATGTGGTGCTCCTGCACGACCAAACGGAAGAGGCGGACGGAGACCGCACCCGCCAGCGCGAGGGATGGCCCGCAGGCGACAGCCCGCCAGCTCCACGTCATCTGAATGAAGTCACCATCGACCGCGACGGAGAGCGAACGGCGCCGGAAGACAGCCCGCGGCCGAACCGACGGCGGCATTGACCGGCCCAGATCGGAATTCGTCCGCAGGAGGTTGAGAGATCCTGCGGTTGCTCCGACGCAGGACTCCGTTCTCACGGCCCCAAGCGCCCGCTTCATTTGTCTGATGACTCTGCCGGGGACCCGCTTTTGTGCCGAGTGCTCTGCCCCGTGCCGACGGCAAGGCGCTGGCGAAGATACCGTCCGGCTCACATCCAACGTCGGCCGCACTTGTCGTGAGACTTCACAGACGAGAACTCCACAGCTACGTAACGATGCATCTTATGTACGAACGGGCCAGCAAGAGTGCTGTGTACCGAAGGAAGATGGAGAATGTACCAGAAGCTCACATAATCGGCGGACTGTCCGCAGGCGTACAAACTCTCCCAATCTCTAA
>DASQEG010000248.1:0-2154 GCA_035633775.1 Bryobacteraceae bacterium | reverse complement strand
GATTCAGCTTCCGATCGGTGAACTTACTGGCTTCGACGAAGTAGTTGCCTCCCCGCCTGGTGCCTAACGGAGTATCGCGGTAGTCGTATTGCAGAGCACCGCCGTAACGAAAGAAGTCAGTCTGCACATCGACGCCGGGCGCCGATGCGGGGCCGTAGATCTGCTCGGTCGAGATGAAGCGCGATTCGCGGCCCGGACCAACGTTGTTGAAGACGTAGCCAGTTGACCCGATCGCGCTGAAGTGCCGAATCACACGGTAGGTAACGCTCGCGTCGAATGCGGTGTCCTCCAGGCGGTAGTTGCTTCGGCCCGTCTTCTCTGAGCCAGCGCCTGGTCCGTAGTATTGGAGTGACGAATAGTTGTGGTGGACGCCGTACAGGTCCACGGACACGCGGCCACCCGCAAGGCGAGGAAGCGCGAACTCGAGGTCATACTTCTGGAAGCCGCGCAAGGACACCTGAGCGGCGGACCGAAACCGCACTCGGCCATCCGCGAGATCGGACCGCAGGTATTCCGGACCGAAAGCGAATCCGCCATTCGTGGCCAATCCGCCAAGCTTCGCGCGAAACCCTCCGATTCCGGCAGTGAACCGTTCCATGATCTTCCGCTCTTTGAAGGCGACCAGTGCTCGCTCGGTTCCCGTCGTATCCTCCGGTTGCAGAGTTCTGGCCTTTGCCTCACGTTCAGCGATGATTTCGGCGACGCGGCTCGTTTGAGCAGACATTGCAGCCGCAAGAACCGCCGCAGGTAACACCATTCTGATCGGCACGATTCCAGTACACGCAATTGAGGTTCCACATGGACCTGCTGCCGGCGACACGTCGGACCGTGCGCTTTCGGCCGCAGAACTCCGTGAAATCACGAGATCTCGCGTTGGATGCCGAAGTGCAACTCTGCGGAGCGTGGCAGACGCAGCACAAGTGCGTGTCGCTCCATCGACACTCGAGACCGAAGCATTCGTCAGGAGGCTACTTCGTTCGGTAAGCGAGGTCAGGCCGGGAGAGACAAGCTTCTCGCTAACGCGCACCGCCTCCATGGCAGCAGCCGTTAGCGGTATGTCAGTGCGCAGTCGGAACGTTTGGGGACGCACTCGGGGCAAGAACCGGCTTGACCTCGACCGAGACCGTTTCGCTCGAGCTGCGAATAAATGGCTGAGCTCCACGGTAGAACTCGGAATCAATGTCTGAGCCTGAGGACCGTTCGCGACGTGCGCGCCTTTCCGTTGAGCAATCCCGTCCGTGGTGACCAGTCGCCGTTTGCACACTCCTCAGCCTCCTCCACGTCGTACGACGGGGCCACTGAGACGCCAGATCGATGAGACAAACGCAGGAGCACCGACAAAGGGTCAAGGTCGACGGCTCGGGAAAAGTCTCACACCTGATGCACAGCTTTCCTGGAGGCGGACCTTCGTCCGCGAGTGAAAGCGCTTTGAATCGAAGTAGCTGGGGTGGTACGCCCGAGAGGATTCGAACCTCTGACCTTGTGCTCCGGAGGCACACGCTCTATCCAGCTGAGCTACGGGCGCTCGAAATACCTACTTCGTCATCATAACAACATCGTTTACGGTGCCGGAGAGTGGCGGTACATAGCCGGATACGCTGTCTTCATTTCCGAAGCGATCTCCATCGCGCTGCCAATCTGAACCAGAGGGCCTTTGCCGATGCCTGGGCACTTGTGCATGCCTTCATAGGCCCAAAGGTCCGGGTACTCGACGTACTCGGGCCAGAAGGGATAAAGTCGGCATTGTACCGGTTTCACGGCATGGACGTCACAGCCGGACGAGGACAGGAACGGGCACTGCTTGTTCCGGGGCTTACGTAACCGCAGAGTGTGCTTCGTACGGAACACGTAGCGTTGCTCAAACTCGGTCGCCGAAAGGCCCAGGTGCGCAGCAATCCGCAGCAGGTCCTTCTCGGTGATGTAAACGAAGCCCTGAGTGTCGCAGCAGCGGATACATCCCGGCTGGCACTCGAAACGCATGACGGCTTCCATAAAGGGAGTCTACCGCGGACGCGTCAATCGAAACAGGACCTTTGCGGGGACGAAGCGCAGCAGCATCCCGGCTGCTTCCGACTCCGCCAGGTATCGCAAGATGGACGAGAATGCGAAGGGTCGGCGAATTACCCGGCGGCATTCGTCAACATAAGCCTGACC
>DASQEG010000247.1:0-3225 GCA_035633775.1 Bryobacteraceae bacterium | reverse complement strand
TGCAGCACCTCGTCCGAAGTCCGCTGGATGTGCTTGGCAATCGCATGGCCATGCGTGGGTTCTGACAGCAGCGTCCGCAGCACCAGCATGTCCAGCGTGCCCTGCATCAGCGCGACTCTATCCTTGTCTTCCTTAGCCACGGTCGTAGTAGAGATTCTACTACGCGAGCCCTCTTGTCAATAGCAGGCCTTCTGCTATCAGAGGCCCCTCTATGAATAGTAGATTGTCTACTATGTTCACGGCGCACTCTACTATGCCGGCGCGAACTGGCCGTCTCCGGACGCTGACCTCCAGGAAGTGAGAACCGGGCCGAATCTTGCGCTGTCCGATTGCCGACCCATATTCCGCAATCGTTCTTTGCGCATTGAGCACCCGGCCAACCACGAGACATCGGCGGATAGCCGGCTTCGACCCCGATCTGCCAAACGCCGTTGCCTCCGGCTGAGGTTATCGTCGGGCAGCGCCACATAAGCCCGTATCAAACTTCGCGCACGCTGAGGTGCGACCACCCTACTTCACTCGAACCGCAACGCTTCCGTCGGATCTATGCCGGAAGCGCCATAGGCCGGGATCAGCGCCGCCCCACAGCCCGCGAACATCAGCACCAACATGGCAACAATCATGGTGTTCGCATCGGTCGGTTTAACCCCGAACAGCTGCGGCTCCAGCATCCTTGCGAGCCCCCAAATGCAGGGAAGCGCGATGATCGTTCCCACCGCGATTATCATGATGGCCTCTCGGAGCACCAGCCAGAGAGCTGAGCCACGCGTCGCACCCAAGGCCAGTCGGATACCTATCTCGCGCGTCCGTTGGGTCACCACGAATGCCATGACGCCGTACAGGCCAATAAGCGAAAGTAGGAGGGCGAGCGTCCCAAACCCAGCGGACACTGTGGCCAGCATTCGCTCGGTGCTCAGTGAACGTTTGACTTGATCATCGAGCGTGCGGAAATAAGTGATCGGCAGCTGTGGATCAACCCGTTGAATTGCGGTGCGCACAGATTGCATCGCGGAATCGCGCGTTCCCCGAACCCGAACATAGAAATTCCGACCCGTAGCGGCTCCTTCCAATATTGGAAAGAACGCCTGCTCGGAATCCCCGCGAAGGTCACGATAGCTGAAATCGGCCACCACTCCCACAATCTCGATGTTCGGCTGAGCGTCCGGCCCATTGCCGATGCCGATCCGCGCACCGAGTGGAGAGCTCTCACCAAAGTACCTCCTGGCAAAGGCTTCGTTGATGAGCGCGGAGCGCGCGCCCATTTCACCGGATTTCCTGGCGTCGCGTTCATCGAGATCCCGACCTGCAACGATTCGTACTCGGAGCGTCGAAAAGAAGCCGGGGCTTACAGAATTGAGGTAAACCATTCGTTCGGTCGCGATGCGCTCATTGCCTTGAATGGTCATGAAGTTGTTCCCGATCCGGACGCTCAATAGTTGGTGTTGCGCTATGGCGGAGCTTTCGGTTGTTGGCAAATCCAGAATTGCTTTGTTGAGCCTGCTGACCAGTCGACTAGCGTCAGCCGTTGTGTACCCGTTGCGAAGCGGATCGATGCCGAACGAGACAAGGCTGGATGTTTCGAATCCCGGCCCCTTCTGCGACAGATCTGTCAGGCTCCGCACGAACAACGCCGCTCCAATCAAGAGGACCAACGTGAACGCGATCTGGACCGTGAGAATGGCCTTTCTCACGCGCGCACCGTGGAACGCTGTGCCGCCCCGCTCCTTCAGGGAAGAGATCAGCGAACGGCGTCCGGATTGCAGAGCCGGCGCCATGCCGCTCAGCACGCCCACAGCGAGACTGACCGCGAATGTGAACAACAAAACTCGGGAGTCAAGGCTCGACTGAAGATTGGTCGCCGCAGCATCTGCAGGCACGAACGCGATCAGTACACGCAGCGCGAAGGGAGCCAGCATCAGTCCTGCCAAGCCACCTGTGAAGGCAAAGACGAGACTATCGACCAGAAGTTGTCGGCCTAGCCGGCCGCGCGATGCGCCGAGTGCCGCGCGCGTCTTGATCTCGCGTTCTCGGGCCGAAGAGCGAGCCAGGAACAGTCCAGCGACATTCAGGCACGCAAGCCCCAGCAACACTGCGGTGGCAGCGAACAGTACCAAAAGAGGCTGGGAGATCTGTCGGCGGAGGAACGAGTGCCCTTGCGGCGCGGGTGTCAGTTCAATCGTCGAAGCCATGAACCTCGCCCGGCTTTCTGGCGATACGCGAGGAAATCCTTCGCGCCGCGTGTCCTCTTCGAGCATCCCTTTGAACCACGGTTGCAGACCTGCCTGAACTTGCGCCAATGTGAGGTGCGGCCGCAGTCGGCCCAGAACCTGCATCCAGCGCGATCGTCGGTCCGTGATGAGTGAGTTCGAGCCAGGTATGGCCTGCGCCGTCATCGATGCGGGAATCCAGAGTGATGGCACTTCCCCAACATCGACACCCTGGAACCCGGCGGCGGCGACGCCAATCACGGTCATGGGGTGCGCGTTAACCAGCACCTTGCGGCCAACTACATCGAGAGCGCCCGCCAGTTGCGTCGTCCAGTATTGATGGGAGAGAACAACCACTGGATTCGCATTCGCGGGTCCGTCATCGTGATCCCCGAATACTCTTCCCAATGCGGGGCCCACACCCAGAACTGTAAAGTAAGATCCCGAAACGATCTCCGCGCTGACTGGCTTGGGACCGCCGCCCGTCGACAGGTTCACGGTGGTGGCGTAACGGCAGAGTACGCCGTCAAAGAAGCGATCCTGCAACTGAAGATCACGGCAGATCGGGTACGACATCAGGTTCACAGTGCCCATGCCGTTCGCCAGTTGCTCTCCGTTCCAGTCGACCAGGACAAGCCGTTCAGGTTCGTGGACCGGCAGTGGTCGCAGCACGACCTGATCGACCAGAGAATATACGGCTGTCGTAGCACCGATGCCGAGTGCCAGTGAAAGCACCACCATGGCCGTGAATGAAGGACTGCGAAAGAAGGACCGCACGGCAAAACGGAGATCGTACGTGCAGTCCCGAAGCCAGCGGGTTAGCCAGACGTCACGCACTTCTTCTCGGATTTGGGTGAGGCCGCCGAGTGCAAGCGTCGCCTGGCGGCGGGCTTCCGCATTGGTCATCCCTGAACGGATGAAATCGTTTACTCTCCGCTCGAAATCGTACTCCAATTCGCGGTCCAAATCGCGTTCGAGATCCTTGCGGCGGAGCCAGTTGCGCAGTTGCCTCATTACC
>DASQEG010000246.1:0-9320 GCA_035633775.1 Bryobacteraceae bacterium | reverse complement strand
CTATGTCGCGGGTGCTCTCCTCAGCCTCTTTGTAATTCTCGACAAGGTACCTGGCGGTTGGCCTCATGTGGCCGAGGTAGCTGGAGGGCTCGGAAAGCTGCAGGTCTTTGACTTCGGTTTTGAGCCCACCGCAGTTTTCTTTTCGCGCACCTACTCGTTCTGGGCAGGCTTTTTCGGTGGTGCCTTCCTCACCACAGCGAGCCATGGGACTGAGCAGCTGATGGTGCAACGCCTGCTCGCGGCCAAAAGTGAGACGGAGAGCCGGCTTGCACTCTTCTCGAGCTGGCTGGTCATCCTTTTTCAGTTCACGCTATTTCTTGTGATCGGTGTAATCCTTTTCGTCTACTATCGCGACTTTGGCCTCCCGGCTCCGGCACAGGTGGACCGCATCTACCCGCAGTTCATCTGGAATGAGTTGCCGCCCGGAATTGCAGGCCTCGTGATTGCAGCGATTCTCGCGGCTGCGATGTCAAACCTGAGCGCAGCGCTCAACTCGCTGGCGTCGACAACGATCATGGATTTCTACCGCCCCATGGCTTCGGGCGGTGATGACGCGCGCTTCCTCCGGCTCGCCAAAATCGCAACGCTCGTGTGGGGCGGTGTTCTTTTCTTAATCGGTTGGGTCGCGCGCAGCGTCAACTCGGTACTGGAAGCTGGCTTGAGCATCGCTTCGGTCCTGTATGGCGGTCTGCTCGGCGTCTTCCTCCTGGGCATGCTGACCCGCAGAGCGAGTGAGAGCGGAGCGATGTGTGGGATGTTGGCCGGATTGCTTGCCATGTTCTATGTGAAGACTTCCACGACGATCGCCTGGACCTGGTATGTGATGATCGGTACTCTGGTGACGTTTGCTGTCGGCTGGCTCGCCTCGCTTGTATTTCCAAACCGCGTCGGAGACAATTCTTGACCGCACCTGTCGTTCCGGAACTGCGCCGTGACCTCGGCACTTGGAGCGCCATCGCCATTGTTGTCGGAACAGTAATCGGAAGCGGCATCTTTCTTGTTCCAAAAGCAATGATCCTTCGCGTCGGAACACCGGAGATGGTGTTTGCGGTTTGGGTATTCGGAGGCGTCTTATCTCTTTTCGGAGCGCTGACCTACGCTGAGCTTTCAGCTGCCCTCCCCGAAGCGGGAGGTGAGTATGTTTACCTGCGCGAAGCTTATGGCCCGTTTTGGGGTTTTCTGTACGGCTGGACACAGACGTGGGTAGCCAAGAGTGCTTCCATCGCGACGCTTGCGACCGCCTTTTACCTGTACCTTGCAAACTTCTTCCCTGCGCTCGACACTGTTCTGCTGCACTTCGACACTCCCCTTGGCCCCGGCGGCGGACCGTTCGAGATAAGGAATGGCCAGCTGCTGGCCATGGCAGTAATACTTTGCCTCGCAGGTTTGAACTCACTCGGCGTGCGCTTCGGTGGAGCCGTGCAGGTGACTGTGACTGCACTCAAAGTAGCGGCGATTCTTGGAATAGTCGCAGTCGGGCTCTTGTCCGGACATGGATCGGCGTCGAACTTTAACACTTCGGTACCCGCGCCCGGTGGGTTCACAGGATTTTTCGCAGCACTCGTCGCTGCTCTCTGGGCCTACGACGGTTGGAACAATGTCAGCATGGTTGCGTCCGAGATCCGGCGTCCGCAGCGGAATCTACCGCTCGCGCTGATCGGCGGAACGCTCGCCGTTATGGCTGTGTATCTGGCGACCAATCTGGCGTACTTCTACGTGCTGCCGGCTTCGGCCGTAGCGGGCGCGGATCGTGTCGCCGCAGAGATGATGCGGCGCGTCTCGGGTGCTGCCGGTGCATCGGTCGTAAGTGCGGCTGCTGTTATCTCCATTTTCGCCGCTTTGAACGGATCGATTCTGTCAGGGAGCCGGGTGCCATATGCACTTGCGCGGGATGGAGTCTTCTTCCCAAGCTGGGCTCGCGTACACCCGGTTCGGCAGACGCCCGCCACTGCCGTCATTTTCCTTAGCATCTGGTCGGCAGTGCTGGTCTTGAGCGGACAGTATGAACAGTTGTACACGCTCGTGATTTTCCCCAGCTGGATTCTTTACGCCATGACAGCGGCTGCCGTCATCGTACTGCGGCGAAAGAGACCTGACCTTGCACGTCCGTACAAGACGATCGGCTATCCGGTGGTACCTGTGATCTTTGTTGCCGTATCTGCCATGTTGCTTGTTTCAACGCTCATAGCCTCCCCGCGTGAGTCGGCATTAGGGCTTTTCGTTATCGCTGCAGGACTTCCGTTCTATCGCCACTGGTCCAGAAAGTACTCCCAATTTCGCTGAAATGCACTGAGATCCGATTTTGAGAAAATATGTTCTGCATTCAGAACAGAAACGCTTGTTTTTCAGTTCCGTTTACGATACAAACATCTTGTGCGGGGTTGACGACGAGGATGGTACGTTCGGATTTCAGAACACCCGCCGAAGCCGGGAGCAAAGGAAAACTAAATCGGATGGATGTAAACAAGGTCCTCGCTGAACTTCGAGAAGAACGGTCTCAAATCGAAGAGGCGATCCTCATATTGGAGCGGCTCGCCAGGGGCCGCGGTAAGCGGCGGGGTCGGCCGCCGGCATGGATGCAGTCTGTCACGGCCGGGAGCGCGGAACCGCGAAAGCGCGGACGTCCCCCGGGCAGCAAAAACAAAGCCAGGGAAAAGGAATCCGGCGCGTCAGCCTAAGCGCTCAGTACAGCAGCGATGCCGCTCGGCGGGCACGGAAGGCCTCCGTGTCCGTCTCATAGCTCCGAGTTACTGCTTCAGCACTCTCCCCGCGTTCCATTCGCTCCAGAACATCACGTCTCCCTGCCAGCTTCTCATTTACGCTGAAGGTCATTTTTCCTGGGAACAGCCTGGCCAGTGCTGTTCCCAGCTCAATCCCGAACTGTACAGAACGGAATGCGTCGCGGTCGGTAATCACGAATCGAACGCCTTGAATCCGTTTGCCGGCCAGGTTTGACGATTCAGGCTGAAACACAGTTGGATACACCCGAATGCCCGGGATCTGACGCGCGTTCAGGTGCGCAGCGAGTTTAGGACCGTCGATCCAGTCGGCGCCGACGTGCTCGAAGGGCGCCTCAGTCCCGCGCCCAACAGAATAGTTCTTCGAGTACTCCAGCATCCCGATGCCGGGATACAGAAGCGCCGCATTCAAACTGCGCATGTTCGGCGACGGGTTCACCCAGGTGAGGCCAGTCGAGTCAAACCAGTCCGTGCGCTGCCATCCTTTCATGCGGATAACGCGAAGGTCTGCTTTCTTAGCGGCTGAAGCGTTCATCATCGTCGCCAGTTCGCCTGCAGTCATCCCATGCCTTAGTGGGATTGCGAAGCAGCCGACAAAGGACGGAAGAGACGGATCGAGCACCGGCCCTTCAACCTGGATGCCGTTGATCGGATTCGGCCTGTCCAGTACAAAGAAGGGCAGACCGCGTTCGGCAGCTTCCTCCATCGCATTCTTCATGGTGCAGGTGTACGTGTAGAAACGCGTGCCGATGTCGTGAATATCGAACACAAGTGCCGTGATGCCTTTCAGCATCTCCTCTGTCGGACGCCGGTTTGCGCCGGCGTAAAGGCTCCAGACCGGCAAGCCCGTCTTCTCGTCCTTCGCGTTGCCCACGTTCTCATGATCTTCTTTGCCGGCAAACCCGTGCTCCGGTGAAAAAAGAGCTTTAAGTTGTACACCGCCGTTCACCATGGCATCCGCGGTGCGCCGACCGTCCTTTGTGATCCCGGTGTGATTTGAGATTAGACCGACCCGGAAGCCCTGGAGCGGCGCAAATTTGGCCTCCTCAACGACGTCGATCCCCGTCAGAACGGACCCATTTCTCACCCCGGCGCGTTGGTTTCGGCTTACGGTCGCAGGGCTCGGCAATGTGAGCTGCCAGTCCCCCGCAGGCAGTGCGGCGGCAGCAACCGAGGCGACTCTGCCACGCAGTGAGGATATGGCCGGACGAAGCTTCGGGTGCACACTGTTCGTCAACAGAACGACGAACGTTTGCGTGTGCGGATCCATCCACATCGAGGTGCCGGTAAATCCCGTGTGCCCGAATCCGCCTCTCGGAAACAGGTCCCCTCGCGGGCTGGAAAACGGCGAATCGATATCCCAGCCCAGCCCACGTACGGCTGAATGCTCGCCGGGGCTTTGCGGGGTTGTGAATGTACGAACAGTCAATGGACTGAAAATGCGGGCACCTGAAATGCTCTGTCCGCCATTCAACATCATCTGGGCAAAAGCGGTCAGGTCGGCTGCGGTAGAGAACAGCCCTGCGTGTCCGGCGACGCCTCCCATATACCGCGCCGTCGGATCATGAACCACTCCGCGCAACGGCTCCGTTGTACCCGGCAGTATCTCCGTCGGTGCGATTCGAGAGGTCATCGCGGCCGGAGGGTTGAACATCGTGGTCGTCATGCCCAGCGGGCCGAAGACTTCGTCCCGAAGAAACGCAGGCATCGCTTTGCCGGAAACTCTGGCGACAATCTCTCCGAGCAAAACGAAATTGATGTCGCTATACGTGAATCGTGTATCGGGGGACGCGGTCGGCCTGTCAATGAGTGCCTTATCAATGCCGGTGACGTATCCGCTCCACCTGGGCTCGAGATCTACGTCCGGCCGCATGCCGGAGTAATGCGTGAGCAACTGCCGAAGAGTAATGTCGCTGTGCCCGGCCTGGAACTGCGGCAAGTAGGTCGTAACACGGTCACTGAGACGTACCTTGCCTGCCTCGACCAGCCTCATGATGCCGGAGGTCGTAGCGACCACTTTGGTCAGCGACGCGACATCGAAGACGGTGTCGAGCGTCATCGGCTCGCGTCGCGGAACCAGCGCCCGCGACCCGTATGCCTTGCGATGGACGACCTTGCCGCGGTGCCCGACAACCAGGACTGCGCCGGGAATCTGGTTTTCCTTGATGGCAGCTTCAATGGTGGCATCGAGTGCCGGTCCTCCGGCAAAGATCGCCCCGCCGCCGCCGCTAATCTCCTGGGCGGCCTGGCTGAGGAGGCACGCCAATGGAAGTGCAAGGAAAAAACCTTTCAACGCAGTAGCCCTCCTGCAATAGCTTCCATCCGAGAGGCAAGCTCCACATCCATCTCCGTAACAGCTCCCTCCGTGTGAGTCCAAAGCGTCACTGAAACCCGTCCGTACACGTTCGTCCACTCGGGGTGGTGATCGAGCTTTTCGGCAACCGTTGCCGCGCCTGCCATGAAAGCAAAGGCCCTGCTGAAATCGGGGAACCTGTATTCACGAACGAGTTTTCCTTCGACTATGGACCACTCGGAGAGCGAGCGGAGGGCTGAGGCCACCGCTTCAGGCGACAGAGGCTTGCGCTGGGGCATTCGTTTCCATCTTAGACGGGCGGGCACTGCTGATAAGCTCAGTGATGCACATTCCGGAGGACATCGATGACAGCAAAAGAGGTGCTCGCACTGGCACGTGAGAATGACGTGCGCCAGTTCGATCTGCGGTTCACAGATTTGCCCGGTCTGCAGCAGCATATCTCGTATCCGGTGTCGCAACTGAAGGAGTCCTGCTTCGAGGAAGGGTTTGGGATTGACGGTTCCAGCATCCGCGGCTGGGCTGCCATCAATGAGAGCGACATGCTGCTCATCCCGGATCCCGCCACTGCTGTCATTGACCCCTTCTATGAGGTTCCGACTCTGGTGATGGTGTGCGATGTCATCGATCCGATCACGCGCCAGCACTACGATCGCGATCCGCGCTGGATTGCGCGCAAGGCCGAGTTGTACCTGCAGAATACGGGCCTCGCGGACACAGCGTACTTCGGTGCGGAAGCAGAATTCTTCATATTCGACAACATCCGCTTCGACCAGAATCAGCATTCAGGCTTCTACTACATTGACGCTGAGGAGGGCCGGTGGAACTCGGCCCGCGAGCGCGACAATCTGGGCTACCGTCCGCGCTATAAGGAGGGCTACTTCCCCGTACCGCCGACCGATCATTACCAGGATCTTCGCGCCGAGATGGTTGAGATGATGATTCGGGTCGGCCTGAACATTGAATGCCATCATCATGAAGTCGCGACGGCAGGTCAGTGCGAAATCGACCAGAAGTACGACACGCTGGTCAAGTCTGCGGACAACATGATGTTGTACAAGTACGTCATCCGCAATACAGCCAATCAGTACGGCAAGACTGTGACGTTCATGCCGAAACCAATCTTCGGGGACAACGGCAGTGGAATGCACGTGCACCAGAGTTTGTGGAAGGGCGGGGAAGCGCTGTTCGCGGGAGACCTTTATGCGGGCCTCAGCCAGACAGCACTCTTCTATATCGGGGGGTTGCTGAAGCACGCGCGAGCGCTGTCCGCGATCATCGCACCGACGACCAACAGCTATAAGCGGCTGGTGCCCGGATATGAAGCGCCGGTGAATCTCGCGTACTCACGCCGGAACCGGTCGGCAGCGGTGCGCATCCCTATGTACTCCGCCAGTCCGGCTGCCAAGCGAGTGGAGTTCCGGCCGCCCGATCCTTCAGCCAACCCCTACCTGGCGTTCGCTGCCATGATGATGGCTGGTCTGGATGGAATCCAGAATCGCGTCGAGCCTGGGGAGCCTCTCGACAAAGATATTTACGACCTTTCCCCAGAGGAACTGAAAAAGGTGCCGTCGATGCCGGCCTCACTCGAAGAAGCTTTGACTGCCCTCGAGGAAGACCACTCGTTTCTGCTGAAGGGCGACGTGTTTAGCGAGGAATTGATCGAGACGTTCGTTCTTTACAAACGCAGGAATGAGGCAGACGCGGTCCGTTTGCGGCCGCACCCCTACGAATTCGCTCTTTACTACGACATCTGAGAAGCAGGCAACCGCGATCAGGCCGCGTCGTCAGGCAACACTAACCCGTTCCGGGTTCCCCGCGACACCCGAGCAGCTTTACTCCGCATCAGCCGCCACTCGAGCAGCCGCATTGTTTTTAGTGCCTGTTCAAGGCGAGTAAGCTCGGGACAGCGGACGCCGGAAGCCGCAAGCGCCGCGGATACCTCGCCGTCCGGTGCGGCGTCCGAATGCTGTTTATGGTCCTTCACGGATCACTCCATTCTAGATGAGAGGTGGCGGAAACAGACCATCTTTCTCATCGGTCTACACCGTTGCAAATGAGATTTTTTCTCGTGACGCGGGACTACGCCGGCCTCGGCTTTGCGATACGTCTGCAGGACGAGGGTCACGACGTGATACTCGCGGTTAATCCGCATCCTGACCAGTCTTCCGACTTGAACAGGTACGCCGCATCAGAGCTCGTCGGATCAGGGCTGGTCAGGAAAAAACTGCTAAAGGACTGCATGGCCGAACGCGCCGACTTCCGCGATGCCTGCTGGGTATGGGACTTCAATCACGCGGTGGAGGAGAATATGACGCTGTGTGAAGAAGGGTTCTCCGTTCTGGGTGGCGGCCAGCATGCCCATTCGATGGAGCATGATCGGCACGCCTGCCTGGAATTCGCATCCACCTACGGCCTTGAGAGCCCCGCTTCGCATGCATTCAGCAGCACGGACGATGCGATCGTGTTCTGTGCTGAACATCCGAATACGGCTTTCGTTTACAAGCCGGACCACGGTGCGAACTATGAGACATTCCTGCCCGAGAGTGACGACCCTGCCGAAGCAAACTTCGAACTGCGAACGCACCTGAAAACGATACACTCGCCGGGCACATTCATTCTGCAGGAGCGCAAATCCGGCGTCGAAGCCAATGTCGAGGTGTGGTTCCAGAGAGGCGAGCCAGTATTTGCATTCATGACACTGGAGTCCAAGCGGCGCTACACCGGTGATATGGGCGAGCTTGCCGGCTGTGCCTTCGACTTTGTATTTACGATCCCCCTCGAATGCCGCGCGGTCCAAGAGTCCGTGGGCCGTCTCTACCCTGCATACCGGAAGATGCGGTACAGCGGTTTCGCCGACGCGAACTTCATCGCCGCGCGCGACGGCATCTGGTTCTTTGAGAAATGCGAACGGTTCGGATACAACGCGCATCCAAATCTATTCTGGAATCTAAACCTCTCTTCACTCGGCGACGTCTTTTCCGCACTGGCTAACGGTACGTTACGCCCGAATTTCTCAGGCGGATTTGGCGCCAGCGTTACGATGAGCACACGCGATAACCCGGTCGGCGGTAAAGCAATCCAGTTTCCGTCGAAGCTCTGGAAAGACATCTACTTCTGGGACGCCTACCGGGACGGCGATCACGTTCTTACGGCCGGCTATGACCGCGACGTCCTGATCCTTACGGCTTACGGCTACACGATCCCAACTGCCTGGGAGTTGTTGATGCGCCGAGCCGCCGAAGTTCGGTTTCCGTACAGGCACTATCGGATCGACGGTGATCGCACAGATTTCCCCAGCTCGCCCGTCAGGCGTTACGAAGCGCTACGAGCGATGGGCTATATCTGACAGTGGACCGGTTTCCTCTGAGGCTGAGGCGGTTCCGCGTTGTCGATTCACAGCATCGGACAAAGCGGTCAGCACGTTACTTAGTTCTTCGCTTGTGTCTGCCCGGACCACGATCGAGGCAACGTGCTTATTCGGCGTGGTGCGAAACTGCGCGAGCGGTATTTTGTAGGCCTCGTTTGGCGCGGTTCGCCGCGTTCCCGACCGGAACACCAACCCGCAGGCCCGGCAGTAATACGGATATCGGCCGAACAAGCCCCAGCACATATCCACAAGACTCGCGCGCGAGATTCGATGAATCCACGTACTGGCACAACGGACGCAAACCATACAACGCTCTTATCGTCGGACTCGTGAGGAGCAAGAGGAAAACTTCGCATGAAAATCAACATCGAGACGATCGCCCACGGTGATCAACGCTACCCGACGGTTGGTGACTACTGGGACGACCCCGAGGGCGTGGTGCAGGTTCGCGTCTCGGACATGAAGGACTGGCGTTATGAGGCGCTCGTCGTCGTTCACGAGCTAGATGAGATGTTCCTTACAAAAGCGCGGAATATCGCAGAGCAGGACATCAGCGAGTTCGACATGAGGTTCGAGCGGTCGCGCGAGGAGGGCCTGGTAACCGGAGAGCCAGGCGATCACGTAAACGCCCCATACCGGAACGAGCACTTCTTTGCGACGAATCTGGAGCGGCTTCTGTCCAGCGAACTCGGAGTGGACTGGTTCGAGTACGACCGGGTCGTCGACGCTCTCGGCATTAAGAAGTAAGGCACGTGAGAGACTGTACCCGATGCCGGTTTCTCTCCGCCGGGTGCTGTTTGCCGGCGTGATCTTCTGGAGCGCCCTGCTGCTCCTGCTGCTCCAGCCGAGTCTGACGAAAGCCATTCTGCCGTGGTTCGTCGGGTCGGCCGGCGTGTGGTCG
>DASQEG010000245.1:0-8490 GCA_035633775.1 Bryobacteraceae bacterium | reverse complement strand
CATGATCTCCCACACCGGAGTCTCTTTCGATGAGCGGCCCTGGAGAATGACCTTCCGGGCGTAGTCCCGCTCGGACACCACCCCGAGCAGGCGGCCGTTCTCAATTACCAGCAGAGCGCCAATTCCCCGATCCGCCCTTATCTCGAGCGCGTCATAGACGCAGGTGGAGGGGGGTACCGAGAATACCTGTCGGCCCTTCGTCTTCAGCACGGAGCCGACCGTGTCCGTACGAGTCATTCAGATTGTTTACCCGAGCCCGACAGCAAAAGCAAGGGAAATCGCGCGAACGAACCGTAACGGAGGAGGTTACAAGTTCGCCAGTTAAGGAGCGTTCCTGTATAGTGGAGACAGTTCCGAAGTGGAGAAGGTGATGAATCGCAGACACTTTGTGCTGGGGACCGCGGCAGCGGCATCCCTGAGCTCGGTTGCGGCGGGCGCGAACGATCGTGTGCGCGTCGCAGTTGTTGGCGTACGCGGGCAAGGCCGCTCGCACCTGGGCGCATATGCCCGAATTCCTAATGTCGAAATCGCCGCGTTGTGCGACATCGACGAAAACATTTTGAACAGCCGCCTCTCGGAGGTTGAGAAGCAGAGCGGCAAGCGGCCGGAAGCTTACACCGACATCCGCAAGCTCCTTGAGAACAAGGACGTCGATGCGATCTCGATCGCCACGCCGAACCACAGCCACACGCTTCAGACCATCTGGTCGTTGCAGGCAGGCAAGCACGTTTATTGCGAGAAGCCCTGCTCACACAACATTTACGAATCGAAGCAGATTGTCGCGGCAGCACGGAAGTACGGCAACCGGATCGTCCAGCACGGCGTTAACGCGCGGTCACACGGCGGTCCCATGGAAGCCGTCGCGAAGATGCGAGAAGGCCTGATCGGTGATGTGTACATGGCTCGCGGCCTGTGCTTTAAGCGCCGTGACACCATTGGCCGGGCCTCGGTGGAACCGGTGCCCGCAGGTGTGCACTACGACCTGTGGCTCGGACCGGCGCCAAAGCGCGAGTTCACGAAGAACCGCTTCCACTACACATGGCACTGGTTCTGGGATTACGGCAACGGTGATTTCGGGAACCAGGGCATACATGAGCTCGACATCGCTCGCTGGGGTCTGGGTGTCAAGTACCCGACCCGGGTCATGGCGATGGGCAGCAAATTCATGTTTGACGACGATCAGGAGACGCCGAACACGCTCAACATCGCCTACGAGTTCAACGAAGGCGGCAAGAAGAAGATGATGACCTTCGAGGTGCGCCACTGGGACACCAACACCGAAGGCCAGAGCGGCGTCTCGAATTCGTTTTATGGTTCGAACGGCTACGTACTGATCGATGGGTACAACAAGTACACCAGCTTCCTTGGCAAGTTCGTCGGTGAGACGATGCCTGGCCAGGGTGCCGGCCTCAGGCGTGAGCGGAAGATCGAGCCGGGTCCGGCAAAGACCGAAGGCGGCAGCAACTGGGCCAACTTCATCGCCGCTGTTCGTGCAAACGACCGCAAGCTGCAGAACAACGACATCGAGGAAGGGGCAGCGTCATGCACGCTCATGCACCTCGGTAACATCTCGTACAGGCTCGGCCGTGCCATCAACTTCGATCCGGTGAAGCTCGAGATCGTCGGCGATAAGGAAGCGACCGCCATGATGACGCGCAACTACCGCAAACCCTTCGTTGTTCCTTCGAACGTTTAATCTCCTCCCGTACCGCGGGCCAGCGTTCATGCGCCGGTCCGCGGTCACTTTGTTTCCGCACCCTTAGTTCTACAAACTGTTTTGCTGCGTTCTGAAGCTGAGCGCCAGGGCCCGTCTGCGATACCCTGTGTCGGCAGTGGACAACCGGGAACTTATCGGCACGGCTCTCAAAGTGTCACGCGTCTGCTTCGGCACGATGACCTTCGGCTCGCAAACGGATCGTGAGGCCGCAGCGCGGATGATGGACTACTCCATCGACCACGGGGTAAATTTCTTTGACACCGCCAACACATACAACGGCGGCGAATCCGAACGCATCCTCGGCGAGCTTCTTGGATCCCGTCGGCAAAACCTGATCCTGGCCAGCAAGGTCGGTATGAAGACGGGAGATGAGACGCCTGGCCTCTCACGCGCCGCCATATTGGCTGCCTGCGAGAACAGCCTGAAGCGCCTTCGCACCGATTACCTGGACGTGTATTACTTGCACGCTCCCGACTACACGGCGGGCATAGACGAGACGCTGGATGCCATGCACGCGCTGGTGCAATCGGGGAAGGTACGCTACGCAGCGACGTCGAATTACGCCAGCTGGCAGGTGATGCAGATCTTCGCAATATCGGAGAAGAAGGGCTACGCGGCGCCACGAATCTCCCAGCCGATGTACAACGTCGTCGCGCGGCGCATCGAAACCGAGTACCTGCCTTTGTGCAAGGAGCTGGGCGTCAGCACGGTCGTATACAACCCGCTCGCAGGCGGTCTCCTGACCAACAAGCACCAGGCTGCTCAACCGATTCCCGGTTCACGTTTTGACGGCAATGATATGTACCAGCGGCGCTATTGGAAGGACGAGAACTTTCAGGCTGTGGCCCAGCTCGCCTCGATTGCAGCCGCGGAGGGTCGCAGCATCGTCAGCCTGGCACTGAACTGGCTACTGCACCATTCGCCTGCCGACTGCATCATACTCGGAGCTTCGCGCATGGAACATCTTGAGGCCAACCTCAATGCCTGCGGCGAGGGCCCGCTGTCGAATGAGGCCCTGGCAGGATGCGACGAAGTCTGGAAGCTGGTGGGCGGCGTGGCGCCCAAGTATAACCGCTGAACGCTTCGCCGAAGCAGAACGCTATCGAAACACCACGAGATCCTCGATCGCGATCACAGCGCCTTTAGATTCGCTGTAACGCTCTCCACGTACCACCAGCCGAAGCGTGTGCTGCCCATTCCTCAGGCCGAAAACGTGCCACACGGACTCTTCACCTTTGCGGCTATCTTCGTCCGGGTACACGTCGATGGTCGAGTGCAGCTTGCCGTCAAGGTAAACGTCAGCCTTGCCGCCGTCAGGAAGGTACGGACCTGCAACGATCGCCCCAGTACCCGAAAACGAGATCACGGCCTCGTCACCCTTCCCCGCCGCCATCTGTGCGTCCCCGTCCTTGTTCCATCCGCCCTTCCATTGCCAGCGTGGATCGGAAGACGGGATGCGTTCAACTGGAGAGCCGTAATCGTCCCAGAGCTCGAGCTTCGCAGCCTTTGGCCGCTGCGCCCGCAACAGGAGCGTGTCGCCCTCCACCTTCCCGCCGTTCTTTAGAGCAAGGGCGATGGCTCGCTTTTGCGTGCTCTCGACGATCTCGCGAAACGTGTAGTTCGTGTACCGAAACTTAGTATCGGCGATGGCCGGAATGCCGCTCTTCCACTCGTCGGGGATCTTCCTATAGCCCATCATCACGCCGAGCACTCCGCAGGCACTGGATGGATTGCAATCCGAGTCCTGGCCGGCACGGGTGGAGATCTCCATCGTCCTGAAGAAATCGCCTCCCCCGTACAGTAGTCCGAGCGCGATGTAGGCGCCATTCAGTTTGGCGTCGATGTTAAAGGGCTGCAGTGCTCCATCGGGGCAAGGCTCACGGCGGTTCCACTTCGTTTCCAGCTGCTTCCACGTTTCCTTCCAATCGTTGTAACGCTTTGACCACGCAAGCGTGTCAGCAATCGTTTGAGCATACGGGCTCTTCGCGGGTAAACAGGCGAGACCGGCCTCGACGACCCGACGAACGTCGGTCTCGACAAACGCAGTTGCATACATGCAGGACACGAAGATGCCACCGTAGATGCCGTCACCGTAGTTCATGACCCGTCCGGCACGCCATGCGATATCTGTTGCGGCGGCAGGCAGACCGGGCGCCATCAGGCCTATGAAGTCGGACTCAATCTGAAAGTCGATATCGTTTGCATGCGCGTTGTACCGGGGAGTGCCGGATAAGTGTGCGGGGACGCCACGTTTCAGGGCCCGCCGTGCAGCCAGGTTGGCGTGCCACAGCGCGTACCTCGCATCGCGGAACATGCGACCGAAGTCTTCGGTCGTCGCATCCACGCCTTTGTCATCCAACACCTGTGCGAAGGTCATATCGACATACAGGTCGTCCTGGTTGATGGCGTTTGAGATTCGATCAGGCTTCCAGGCCGGCAACGGGCCTTCAATGATCTGCTCCTTGTAGCGGAACTCGGTTGGAGCACCGAAACTGACGCCAATCATCTGCCCGGCCCAGCCGCCCTCAATCCGGTCTCTTAACTCCGCCAGCGGGATCCTGCGTGCTTCTCCGCTGTCTGCGGCACCCAGCACCACGATCAACGCTGCAATCAGGGCCGCCGGTACGATCCATCTGGCTGCGTTCATGCGGGACTCCTCAAAAGGAAATGGGCGAAGCACTCTGAATATACAGCAGAACCGGCCCGCTACACTCAAAGTAGATGGAAGAAGAAGTACAGGGGAAAGTCTACGACAGCAGGCTGATCCGCCGCCTGCTCCGGTACATGGCTCCTTACTGGCGAGCCGTGGCCGCGACTCTTGTCCTTCTCGGACTGAACTCGGTGCTGCAGATTGCCGGGCCACTGCTGATGAAAACCGCTGTGGACCGTTACCTTGCTCCATCCTCAGCGTCGCCTCGAACGATCATCGACACGTGGCTCGCTGCAGACCCGTGGACTGGTCTGACACAGATTTCCCTGCTCTACTTCGGTGTCGTAGTCCTGATCCTTTTCCTCGATTTTGGCCAGACCTGGCTAATGCAGTGGACCGGCCAGAACGCGATGTTTGACCTGCGCCGGGAGTTAATGACACACCTGCAGCGCCTCGACGTGCAGTACTTCGACCGGAATCCGGTGGGACGACTGGTGACACGTGTCACGACCGACGTGGACGTTCTGAATGAGCTGTTCAGCTCCGGTCTCGTGACGATCCTCGGCGACCTGCTGGTGCTCAGCTTCGTGATCCTGGCCATGTTTCAGCTCAGCCCCGGCCTGACCCTGATCCTGCTTGCCGTCATGCCGCTCATCATCCTGGTCACGGCCATGTTCCGCAGGGCGGTAGCTTCAAGCTATCGTCGGATCCGCATCGCCATCGCAAGAATCAACGCCTACCTTCAGGAGCACGTGAACGGCATCGCGGTCCTGCAGTTGTTCAACGGCGAACAGCGGAGCATCCGGCAGTTCTCGGACATCAATCGGGACCACATGGCCGCCTTCAAGGACTCGATCTTTGCCTATGGCTGGTTCTACCCGGTTGTGGAATTCCTCAGCATGTTCGCGATCGCCATGATGCTCGGCTACGGCGGGTACCGCATTACGGAGGGGGCGATGAGCGTCGGCGTACTCGTTGCCTTCTTTCAGTACGGCATGCGATTCTTCCGGCCCATTCAGGACCTCAGCGAAAAGTACAACATCCTGCAGTCCGCGATGGCCGCGGCCGAGCGCGTGTTCAAGCTTCTGGACACGCATCCGGTCATCGTTAGCCCTCAGATGCCAAAGCGGGCGCAGGCCGGTGCCGTTGAGTTTGAGCACGTATGGTTCGCCTACAACGATGAGGATTGGGTGCTGCGCGACGTGAGTTTCCGCATCGCGCCCGGTGAGACGATAGCTGTTGTCGGTCATACCGGAGCAGGCAAGACAACCCTGACCAACCTGCTGCTGCGCTTCTACGATGTGCAAAAGGGAACGATCCGCATCGGCGGCGTCGATATACGCGAATATGGCCTGACTGACCTCCGCAAGCTCTTCGGTATTGTCCTTCAGGACCCGTATCTCTTCACCGGAACGGTAGCCGAGAATATCCGGCTCGGTACGGCGGACATTAGCGATGCGGCAGTCCGGCAAGCTTCGGCGCAGGTGAACCTGCACACCTACATCGAGGGGCTTCCCGATCAGTACAACAGCGCGGTTCGTGAGCGGGGCTCCGGCTACTCAACAGGTCAGAAGCAGCTGATCAGCTTTGCCCGGGCGCTGGCGCACAACCCGGAGATCCTGATCCTCGATGAAGCCACTTCCAGCGTCGATACGGAAACAGAGTTGCGGGTACGCGAGGCGCTCGACCGGCTGGTGCAGGGTCGCACGTCGATCGTCATCGCCCACCGGCTCTCGACAATTCAACGCGCGGATCGAATCTTCGTTATGCACAAAGGCCAGCTGCGCGAAACAGGTACGCACCAGGAACTGCTCGCGATACGCGGCATCTACTGGAAGCTTTATCAGCTTCAGTACAAGGATCAGGAAGCAGCCGTCAGGTTGGCCTAGCGACGCGCCTCCAACTCTGCCAGCAGCCGCAGCATGCGGGAGCCGGCCGAACTCGTTCCCGCGTAACGGAGGTCGTGGTAAGCGCGGGTGATCTCGATCACGAGCTGAGCGTCCGGCGTTTCAGGGAGCGCCCTCGCGAACTCACCCGGCGTAAGCCAGCCGGGCTTCACGACACCTCGTTGCTCGAGCACAGTAAGCATTCGCAGGTACAGCAGGGCAGCATCGGACGGGACGGCTCCGCGACCGGCGATGCGGGCCGAGTGCCGCCTGTGAAGGATATGTGGCCACGCCCGCCTTGCGGCAGGATAGAGCGCGAGCCCCAGCAGCGCGACGGCTAAAATCGCTCCGGCGATCGGAAGGATGTGCTTTCCTGCGTCGAGAACGGCGTCGCGGAGTCGCTCGAGGCTGACACCTGAATTCCAGTTGCGGGTCCGGCGGTCAATACCGGCCACGACATCGATCTGCCGTTCGATGTTGTAATCGACCACCCACTGACGCCAGAAGGTCTCGGCGGCGTCCAGATAAAGCAGCCAGTGCGTCCACATGGCCGCAGCGGCGGAGGGCTGCCCGCTTGGAGGCGTAGGATCGAAGGTGGTCCATCCGCGACCAGGCAGCCACGCCTCCACCCAGCTGTGAGCATCAGAGGCGCGAATGACATGTAGCCCTGTCATTGGGTTGTACTGCCCACTCTGAAACCCGGTGGCCACGCGCGACGGCACGTATACAGCCCTCAGCATCACGGCCATCGCGGATGCAAAGTATTCACAATGGCCCTGCCGCCGGTCGAAGAGGAAATGGGCCATGGGGTCAGCGACCTTCTCCGGCAGCAGGTCGGTCGTGTACGAATAACGGGTGCGCAGGTGTTGCTCGATTGCGCGTGCCTGAACCTCAGGCGAGCGAGACCCGCCGATTTCACGGGCGAGTTCCAGGATGCGCCGGTCCGTGGAGGCGGGCAGGAGAAGATGCTCATTTCGAGTGATCTCGCTCAGCGGCTCGGGCTCGCCTTTCGCACGCTCTGGCAGGTGACCGATAGCCTGGTACTCCCGTCCATCGGCCATATGAGCGCCAATCCTGTAGGTCTCGCCGGGTCCGCGCAGCAGGGATGGCAATCCATCGATTCGGAGCAGTTCCGGCACACCCGCAAAGAACAGCGTGTCCGTATGCACATTGCCGAGTCGGACGGAATAGCTGATCCTCGGGCCCGCGCGGCGGCGCTGCTGGTCAGGGGCTACGATGACAGCACCGTCGGGCAGGCGAATGCGCTCAAAGGTGCCGGGAGGGTTGTACCAGCGCACACCATCGAACTGGCTGAGTGCCGATCCGCGCCACTTCAGCTGCATGCGATCGTCCGGCGCCTCGATTTTCGCATGCATCACGGGTGTGGTCTGGGTTTTGAGCTGGCCGATCTGGCCCAGTGTGATCTCGCTGGAGAAGCCCGGCAGATGGTATCGCTCATGCACCAGACTTCGGAATGCTGCGCGCGCCGTTCGCGGCAGCAGGAAAAACAGGCCAGCCGTAAGAACCACGATCCCAGCGGTAACACCGGCAGTCAGCGCCGCCAGCCTCGGACTGATTCGGGCACGCGGCATGATCATGCGCCTGGTGCCCGAGACCGCGGACCTGCGGATCTCCGAGCAGCACAGCGTTGCTACGCCGCACAGCAGAAAGGTTGTGAGGAAGACAAAGAAGTTCAAGTCTTCGGACAGCAGCGTGGCCGCCAACAGCTCCAAAAAAGCTATGACCTTGATGAAGAAGTAGTCTCGATCCGTGATCGCAGTCAGCGGCCGAATAACGCCAAGGAAGCAGACCAGTCGAACCGTCGCCGGGACGAATTCGCGCGACACGTAGAGCACATCGAGCGGATAAAAGCCAATATACGTTAGCGTATAAACGGTGGTCCAAAGGGGGTCAATGCGCAGGTGGACACGACCAGTGATCATCAGAAGCCGGAGCAGCAGACCTGCACCGGTCAGCGCGAGCGTGGGCAGCTCGAGGCTGCCGGTACCCGCGAGCGCGAGAAAGCCGCTGGCCAGCAAGCCCCAGAGCGAGAGCTGAAAGTACTGCTCTATCCGCGATGATGCCTGACCCGGCATGTGTCCAGAGTAACGCCCCCAATAAACGAAGGACGAGCCCCCGAAGCCCTGCGTTTCCCCTGTCCGATGATGGACGGATGGACAACACGCGGTACATCTGCAAGCGTGTGCGGCAGGCCCCGCGCATTGACGGCAGGCTGG
>DASQEG010000244.1:0-5509 GCA_035633775.1 Bryobacteraceae bacterium | reverse complement strand
CACGTAACCGAGGCCAATATCTGGCGTGTCAGCGGTGAGATCAACACAGCGATTCAGAATGCACGCCCCGGGGACACGGTCCTGGTGGCTCCGGGCACGTATAACGAACAGATCAGGCTGCGCGACGGTATCTCAGTCGTGAGCGAACGGCCGCGCGGTGCCACCCTGCGAGCGAGTGCTGTGGCTGTAACGGGAGACGATCTTCGATCGGCGCGACTGCAGGGCTTCCGCATTCAGCCCGACGACAACATGTATTTGCAGACCGGCATTCAGCTGACTGGATCGCGGGCCGAGATCGTGGACAACGAGATCACGGGGACTGTGACGGCCGGCATCGAGTTGCAGAACAGCCCGGAGACCCTGCTGCTCGCCAACACAGTGATCGCCAGATCCCGCGCTGCTGTGGTTATCGGTGGAGACGGTCAGGGTCCGCGCCTCTCGGGCAACTACCTCGCGGCTCAGTCCGATCCGGCGATCCGCGTGACAGGTCCTGCCCGGCCGTCGATCACAGGAAACACCATCCGGGCTGCCGACCCGCTGTTCCTGCCACCCGGACAAAAGCCGGAGGAACTTCTCCGATCCAACATCGTCCTCTCTCCAGAGGGAAAGGATAAAGCACCCACAAGAGGGAATGCACCCGCGCGAGTTCGGTAATTACCGCATCCTGAAGCTGCTGCCTCCAGGTGGCATGGGACGCGTGTATCTCGCCGAGCATGTGACCACCGGCCGCCGCATCGCGCTCAAGCTGATCGACAGCGGGCCCGACCGTGAACGTGCAGAGATCGCCGAGGCTGAGCGCCGGGGTGCGACGTTGCAGGAAAGGCTCTGCCGAATCGACCCGCGCATCGCCGATGTGCTCGGGTATGGGGACCTGGACAACTTCTTCTACATCGAGATGGAGTACATCGATGGCGAAGACCTCTCCGAGGTTCTGTCCCGCGGGCCGCTCGGGGTACCTTTCGCCGCCCGGATTGGTTGCGACCTTTGCGAAACGCTAATTCTTGCCCACGGATTCACAGCCGAGATCGACGGCCACTCCTATCGCGGCGTTGTGCATGGAGATCTCAAACCGCGCAACGTCCGCATCACGCCAGATGGCCAGGTCCGCGTACTCGACTTTGGCATTGCCAAGGCGCTCTCACATACACGCCAAGCCACGACGAACCAGTTCGGCAGTTCGCAGTACTCGTCGCCGGAACGCCTCAATACGGGGGAGGTCGATTTCGCCAGCGACCTGTGGTCGGTCGCCGTCGTTCTGTATGAGACAGTAACGGGGAGACCGTATTTCGAGGCGGATAACGGTCCGAAGCTCGACTATCTGATTCGCAACTATCGGCAACACCAGCCTCTTCCACCCGGGCTGCCCGCCGGCTTTGCAGCGATCCTGTACCAGGCATTGCATCCGAACCCCGTGTACCGGTATCGCTCTGCTGGCGAGTTCGCCGCAGACCTTCGGGCGTTTCTCGAAGGCCGCCAGCCCGAAGCCCAGCGTCTCCCACCTCCGTCCGCAGAGCCTGCAGATGACCTTGAGAGGACGAGGAGAACCGCTGCGCCGCCACAGTCAGCGATCGATTCCGAGGCAACCCGGCGCACCACACCGCAGTCGGCAGCTGCAGCGCCGCCGTATGTTCCGCATGAACCTCCCAAGCCTTTCCGACCGGCTGGGACGAAGCGGCTACTGACGCCGAGGCGTCGTCAGATCCGCGCGGCCATAACTCTCGCCGTACTGCTTGGAATCTTTTGGTTCATCGGGAATGAGATTTCCGTGTGGCAAGCCGGCCAGGCGCTCCGGACAGAACTTGAGACCGATCGCCTGACTGATATGGATGCGGCGTGGACGCGTTACACAGCCCTTGCGAAACGGAACCATGCTCCTCTCGTCCTTTGGGGCACTCGGCGCGCCGTGCTGTCGCGGATGATCGGGTTTGCCGACCGTGTCATCGATGAATATCGAAACAGCGAGGCTCCGTCGGTCAGCGAAGGGGACTGGATCCGTGCGAAAGGGGTGCTGGACAAAGCGCTCGAGCTCGACCCCGGAGATCGCGAGATCCGCGGCAAGCGATTCCTGGCCGAGGGCCACATCGCTCGCATCCGAGGCACCGCGAAAGCGAATGGACGCCTGTTGAACGAAGCTCGAAGCAAGTTCGAACAGTCCAGTCAGTTGCTGGGCGGTGCCCCTGATCCCTACCTGGGCCTGGCACGGCTCTATGTCTACGCTCTGAAGGATGTCGAGCGGGCCGAAGAAGCATTGCGGCAGGCGGATCGCCGCGGACATGAAATGGGACGCCGCGAGAAGGCTCAGCTGGGCGACGGTTATCGGGACCGGGCCGAACGTCTGCTTCGTGAAGCGGATCGCGCGGCCGGGCTGCCCGAGGAACGCGACTTCCTCAAGAGAGCCAAAAAAGATTTCGAGCGTGCTGAAGACTACTATCGCGACATCGTGCCATTTGCCGGGTCTGCCACCACTCTGCGGCGCGTGCTCGACTCGATCGCCCACCTCGACGTTCGCATGGACCACCTGGAGGAAGGCTCCTAATCATGGCGGTGACTCGCAGCAGCGCGGCCGAGCGCCGCGCTGGACATACGGCAGTCGCCGAGCGCCGGATGGGTCGCCCTCTGGAGCTGATCGGCCTCGTGCTCGGCTCTGTGGCGCTCCTGTTGGGCATGGGCCTCGCCTGGAGTGCAAAATCGGCGACGCCTGCGCCTGGAACATTGAACCTGAACGCTGTGGAGCGCGCGGAGCAACTGCTGCCGGCGCTTGACTTCATCGAGAATCCTCGACAGCGGCAGCAGACCGCGACCCGCATCTTCGAAAGACTGCAGGAAGGCCGGCTTCCAAACGTAGGAGGCATCGGCCGGATCCCCTCCGCGACGGGGCGTGGACGGCTGCTCAACGGGGAGCAGGTCGCAGCCCTGAAGAAGCTTTCGGTGGTCCGGACGATGACTGACTTTCGCCGCGCCTTCGTTCTCTGGGTTGCGTTGTTCTTTGCCGCTTTCTATGCGCTCCACGCTTTCTGGCGCTTCCGCGGATTTACCGGGGAGCAGCTGATACTCCCAGCCATCCACCTGCTGACCGGAACCGGCCTGATCCTGATGATCTCCATGCGTGACCCGCTGCGCGATACGCTGAGCTTTGTCGATTACAGCCAGTCAGTGGCCCTGGGGACGCTCGCGATGGCTCTGGCCAGCCAGCTGGATTACGAACGCCTTTTCGGTCGACTGAGCTATGTTCCGCTGCTTGGAGCGGTGGCACTCTCCGCCGCACTGATCGGCTTTGGCTCCGGGCCCGGCACCAGCGACGCGAAGGTCAACCTGCTCGGTTTTCAGCCGGTCGAAGCCATCAAGGTGCTGATTGCATTCTTTCTGGCGGGGTACTTCGCCCGCCGGTGGGAGTTTCTCCGAGTTCTTCGAGAAAGGCGCCCGGAGCTGGCGCAGGTTTCGAAATACGTTGAGATCCCGCGCCTTGAGTATCTGTTGCCAGTGCTCGCCGGTGTCGGGCTGACACTTGTGTTCTTCTTTCTCCAGAAGGACCTCGGACCGGCGCTGGTGATCTCCTGTGTATTTCTGGCTCTTTATGCTGTGGCCCGGAGCAGGGCTGTACTCGCTGTAAGCGGCCTCGCAACATTGATCGGTGGCTTCCTGCTCGGCTATTTCATTCAGTATCCGCGTACCGTGCACGACCGCGTCGAGATGTGGCTGTCGCCATGGGACAACGCCGTACGCGGAGGCGAGCAGGTCGTCCACTCATTGTGGGCGTTCGCGACCGGCGGACCGTTCGGGACCGGCCTGGGCCTCGGCGATCCCGGGATCATGCCCGCCGCGCACACTGACCTGATCCTGGCGGTTCTCGGCGAGGAGTGGGGGTTCGTTGGGGTGCTCGCAATCGGGGTGCTCTACACGGTCCTGATTTGGATCGGACTCCGTATCGCACTTCGCGCCGCCACGGATTACGCGATCTTCCTTGCGCTCGGTCTGACACTGCTGACGGCCTTCAGCATGTTGCTGATTACCGGCGGCGTGCTCGACCTGCTGCCTTTGTCAGGCGTGGCGATGCCGTTCCTCAGTTACGGCGGAACAGCAATGCTGGCGAACTTCGCCATCTTCGGTATTCTGCTGGCGTTGTCCATCAAGCAGGGGGATATCGAGCAGGCACGACCATTCAGGGTGCCGATCACACGCATTGCCCAAGCCCTCGCTGCCATCGGAATCGTGATGATCGGTCGTGCGGCATGGTTCCAGGTTGTGCGAGCGGATGCGACGGCAGGCGCCGGCGTCCTCACCGTGCAGGCCGATGGGTACCGGAGGTACAACTACAACCCTCGCCTCCTGGCGATCGCCGCATCGATTCCGCGCGGCACAATCTTCGATCGCAATGGCTTGCCCCTCGCCGCGAGTGACCCGGCGGTGATTGCAAAGCATCGCGACACGTATGCACGACTCGGTCTGAGTACAACGCCACGCACCGAGGAAGGTGACCGTATTTATCCTCTCGGACCGCTCGCCATTCACGTGATCGGTGATTTAAACACGCGCACAAATTGGGGTGCCCGGAACAGTTCGCTCGTTGAGCGTGATTCCATTGTTCGCCTGCAGGGCTTCAATGATCGCGCTGTCGTGGTGGAAGTTCCGCATCCTGTCACTGGGAAAAAGACCTGGACAGTGCGACGCGACTTTCGGGAGTTGCTGCCACTACTCCGACATCGGCAGCAGCCGCAGCACCCCGACGTGTTGAAAGTCCTGAATAGGCCGCGCGACGTTCGAACTTCCATCGACGCACGCCTTCAGGTCCGAGCGGCACGCCTCCTTGAAGCAGGGCTGAAGCGCGTTGGCAGAAACAGGGGAGCGGCACTCGTCCTGCACCCTAAAACCGGCGATCTGCTCGCAAGCGTGAGTTATCCGTGGCCGACCGATATGCCGGCCGCGACCGGTCCGGATGACGGCATCGACGAGATGCTCGACCGGGCACGGTATGGTTTGTATCCGCCGGGCTCGACGTTCAAGATCGTCACTGCTATGGCAGCGTTGCGGAAGGACCCTCTGCTCGCGCAAGCTACGTTCGACTGCCGTCCGCTTCCGGATGGGCGCGTCGGAAACACCGTCCGGGGCTGGGGGCGTCCGATTCGCGATGACGTTCAGGACAAGGTTGCGCACGGAGCCGTAGCGATGCGCGAAGGCACGGTAGTGTCCTGCAACGCCTATTACGCTCAGCTCGGCACATACCGGGTCGGAGCTGATGCGTTGAAGACCGTTGCTGATTTGCTTGGCATCGGTACAGGCAACCTTAAGGACGCACTGCCGCAAGCCGCGTATGGTCAGGGGCAGGTGGTCGCGTCTCCCTTTCAGATGGCCCGTGCTGCCGCGGTGGTCGCGAACTCGGGTCACATGCCGTACGGACGCTGGGTGATTGATGAATCGAACGCAAGGGTCGCACAGCCCGTCCAAATTCTTGATGCAGCACCGGCGCGGCTTCTCGCTGAGTACATGCGAGGGGTGGTCACATCAGGCACAG
>DASQEG010000243.1:0-2730 GCA_035633775.1 Bryobacteraceae bacterium | reverse complement strand
GCGCAACTTCTGAGCATGCCGGCTAGCCTGCCCGACATCGTTGCGGATCACTGCGAGCGAGCGTCCGCGTTACACTCGGCGAACCGACCACCCCCGAGCCCGTCACGCATCGAGGCAGAACCGCTGACGTCAGCGGCGATTCTGCCTTGCGCAGCAACCAAGTGGAGGATCTTCGACGTGAAGGCCAACCGTTTCATCCAGAGATCGATGATTGCCTTAGGACTTCTCTCGGCCGCCGCGGCCGGATCGCCGTCATGGGCGGCGGCAAAGCCCGTCGTGGTTCTTCAGAACGCCGAGCCCGTGAGCCTCGACCCAATGTTCACCCAGTCGGACGCGAACGTCGTCCTGTCGATCCATGAGGGCCTGTTCCGATTGGACAACGAGGGCAAAGTCGTTCCGGCCATCGCAGAGTCCATCGCCAACGTCGACCCCTTGAACTGGGACATCAAGATCAGGCGAGGGTTGACCTTCCATAACGGCGAGCCGATCAACGCCGACGCGGTGGTGTTCACGTTCGATCGCGCCAAGAAGCTGTTCGCTGCGGGCAAGGGCGACCTCACCTTCGCGCTGGGCGCCCTGAAATACGACAGGGTCGAGAAGATTGACGACTACACCGTGCGGTTCGTGATGCGCCAACCGGATCCGATTATCACGGCCCATCTGGTCAATCCCGAGGTTTCGATCCTGCCGCCCAAGTACTACACCGAGAACCCGCCGGAGAAGGTCGTCTTCGCCCCAGTGGGCGCAGGCGGGTACAAATTCGTGTCCTACAAGGCCGGCGAAGGTCTGGTGCTGAAGGCTTTCGACCAGTATCGGCTCGGCAAGCCCCCCGTCGACGACGTGATTGTCAAGGCTGTCCCCGAGGTGGCCACGCGCATCAGCGAGCTGAAGGCCGGTTCCGCGGACCTCATTACGGGCGTGCCTGCCGACCTGAAGCAGAACCTGGAAAGCACGGCCGGCGTGAAGGTGGTAGTTGCTCCGAGCTATCGCCGCCTCTTCATCGCCATCAAACAAGGCCGGCATCCGGCGCTTGCCGATGCCCGGGTCCGGCAGGCGATGAACTACGCGATCAACTGCGAGGAAATTGCGGCCTCGCTCCTGGGCGGAATGGCCAAGTGCCGGATCGATCTGATCAACGAACCTTATAACAACCCCGAACTCAAGCCGTTTCCCTATGATCCGGCCAAGGCCAAGCGGCTTCTGGACGAGGCCGGCTGGGTCGCCGGCAGGGATGGCATTCGGACCAAGAACGGCGTTCGCCTCGCGCTGGACATGGACACCACCAACGGATCCTACCTGATGGACAAGGAGATCGCCCAGGTCGCAGCCGACTACTGGAAGGAGGTTGGCATCGAGATCAAGGATCTGCGCGTGATCGACTCCGCCATCAATGCACAGCTGCGCGCCAAGCAGGGGGCCGGCTACCGGGACCTGATGAACAGCTCGTCCGGGCCGGACTATACCTGTCAAGGCGACCTCCTGCTGGTTCAGAAGGACTCCGGCTCAAACCGGATGAGTTGGTCGGACGAGAAATTCGAAGAGCTTTTCCGCGCCTTCACCCAGGAGTTCGACGCGTCGAAGTGGCAGAAGATGTGCTACGAGGCTGAAGCCTACGCGGCGCAGCAGGCTCCCGTGGTCTGGCTCTTCACCGAGCCGAACCTCTATGGCGTATCGGACCGTCTCGACTTCGCTCCTCGCCCGGACGGACGTGTCTATCTCAACCTTGTTCTCAAGGGTGTGAAATAGTCGCTTTCGACCGGCATCCGGCCTCCCGTCGTGAGAAAACCACGCCGGGATGCGCGCCTCGGATTCCTCGGAGGTGCACATCCTGCGTGGCGGTTCGGGATCTCTATTGAGCGGGATCGTGGGTTTGCAACTCGGCCGCACCGGTGCCCGGCTGAGGATGAAGCATGGTGGCGAGGCTTCGAAGAAATCGAATGGGTTCCGGCGGGTAGGTCTCGTGTTGCGCCACGCTGATGATGTTCTCGAGGATGGCGGAGACGTCCTCCAGTTTTGCAACCTTCCCGGCGGCAAGAACATGGAAGAAGGTCGTGAATGCGACCGGGCGGAAGCGGGTTCAGCGACGTTGTTTCGGTTTCTTGGGCTTAGGGTTAATGACGGTGAGCGTCTGCTCCTCGCCCGACGTTTGTGACCGGATGCAATAACTTGGTCTTTACTCATGCTGTCCAAAGTACGGAGGCAGCCAGACGGTCGAACCGTCTACTTCATGAGTTTTGTTAGTATCCATGCGTAAAATCTTCACGCCGAATGATTATTTGCCCTCGTCGATCCGGACCGATGAGGGGTCGCGTAAGAAGCCACATGAAGGAGGTGCCTCGTCCTTTCAGGATACTGACAACGACCCCAGCATGATGTGGGAGGAGCCGTGGCTTGCCACGGGGCAGACCGAGCCTGGCTGGTGGAGGGCCTTTGCAACCGATCACGGCGTGCGATCCACGCGCACGCCAGACAAGCTCATCCGGAAGCCGCAGGAGACGAACGTCTTTGACCTGCCCACCGGTGAGCCGATGGGGGCGGGGCGGCTGGCTGAGGCGGCGATGAACAAGCCCGAGGAGGAAATCCACAAGCGGATCGAAAAGCTGCGTGCCGCTCTTGAGGTTCCTCGCCTCGGCGCCTTCGCCCCCAGGGTAGCCAACCCGCCTCCCATTGCGGCAGCACCGCCGCGAGCCCTCACCCAGGAGATCACAGCTGTCGAGGCGGCAATGCCGG
>DASQEG010000242.1:0-16799 GCA_035633775.1 Bryobacteraceae bacterium | reverse complement strand
AAGAAGTCGGCCGTGGCCTTCCTGGGCATCGTACCCACGCCGCCGATCGTGTACACCCGCCCCGTTTTGTCACGGATCAGCAGCGAGACTTCACCGCCGAACCCGAGGTGAGAAAACTCGTACACCGAAGCCGCAAACATTGCTGCCACGCCCGCATCGACGGCATTGCCGCCGCGCTGGAACATGCGCGTGCCCGCCTGTGCGGTGGGTTCGGTTCCGGCCGCGATCGCTGCTGTCTGGGCCCGGACGGCGACGCGGGCAGGCCGCTCGCGTTCACGCTCCCTCTGCATCGATTTCAGACCGCTGGCCAACAGGATGAAGGCGCAAAGAGCAAGTGCCGCACGGCGTCGCCGCATCCCCTCATGATAGCGACCCTCGATCGTAGTAGGATCTAGCGATGACAAGATTGGCTTTTCTCGCAGTCGCTTCAGCGGCGCTTTACGCGCAAGCTCCCGCAACCCAGTCCGGACAACAGCAGCAGCAGAAAGCACCCATGAGCTTCTTCATCACCAGCGTTGGTGTCGGAGACGGCGCGAATCTGGGCGGTCTCGCCGGGGCAGATGCCCACTGTCAGAAGCTCGCAGCGGCCGCTGGCGCCGGTGACCGAACCTGGAGAGCTTACCTGAGCACGTCGGGTGCGGGTGGGGGGCAGGCCGTGAATGCCCGAGACAGAATCGGCAGCGGTCCATGGCACAACCACCGCGGGACGGTGATCGCCCGCGACCTTGCTCACCTCCACGGCGATACGATTGAGGTGGCGCGCACCGGCAACCTCGTAACCAAAAATAATGCGCTGAATGAGAAGGGTGAGCTGGTCAATGGAGTGGGCGACAAGCCCAATATGCACGACATCCTGACCGGAACCCAGCCGGATGGACGCGCCTTCACCGACACAGCAGACCACACGTGCAAGAACTGGACCAGCAATGGTGAAGGCTCGGCACAGGTTGGTCATCATGACCGCAACGGGGGCGGGATCTCATGGAACTCCACACACCCGTCGCGCGGCTGCAGCCAGGAGAACCTTGTGGGTACCGGCGGGGCTGGCCTGTTTTATTGTTTCGCTGTCCCCGGCAAGTAGCGCTGCATTGATGGTGCTGCATTTCGGCGGTGTACGCAGCTTCTGATCCTTCCATATCCCATCTTTCGGGATGCGGCCACCACACAGGCCCGCATCCCCCAGGAAGGGCAACCGCCGTAGTCGCCCAGCACCGGCGGCTCGCGGTTTATACAATGGCCTGGACATGATTCGTATCCTGCTGTACGCCGCGCTGGCCCTGTCCGCTGCCGCGCAGAGCGTTCCCCGTCCCGAGTACCCCCAACCCCAGTTCCAGCGCACCGACTGGCTGTCACTCAACGGCCAGTGGGAGTTTGATTTCGACAACGCCGACGAAGGCCTCGCCCAGAACTGGGCATCCGGCACGCGCAAGTTCACGCGCGCCATTACCGTGCCCTTCGCGCCCGAAACAAAGCTCAGCGGCATCGGAGACACGGCGTTTCATCCTGTCGTCTGGTACCGCCGAACGCTGCAGGTGCCCGCTGCCTGGAAGGGGCGCCGCGTACTGCTGCACTTCGGTGCGGTCGATTATCGCTCGCGCGTCTGGGTCAACGGCCGTGAGGTGGGTTCACACGAAGGTGGCCACGTGCCTTTCCGCTTCGACATTACGGGCTACCTGAAGGAGAGCGGCAATACCCTGACCGTTCGCGCCGAAGACCCGCCGAGTGACCGCTTCGTGCCGCGAGGCAAGCAGTACTGGGAACCGAAGTCGCGCGGCATCTTCTATACGCGGACGACGGGCATTTGGCAGCCTGTCTGGATCGAGGCGGCGGGTGACGCGTGGCTGGATCGCGTGCGCATCACTCCCACTGTCGACGGCAACGTACGTTTTGAAGCCGTGCTGCACCGACCCGATCAGGGCGTGGAGTTCCACGCCTCCATCAATCACGAAAAGAACACGGTTGCCTCGGCGATGGCAATGAGCGAGGGCCCGCGCGCCACTGCTGCCGCGTATCTGAGGAACCCGCGCCTCTGGTCGCCTGCCACGCCGAATCTTTACGATGTCACCTTCGAGCTCCGCAAAGCGGGCCAGGTGCTCGACCGCGTCCAGTCCTATTTCGGTTTCCGCTCGGTCAGCGTCGGCAAGGAACGGTTGATGCTGAACGGTCGCCCCGTGTATTTGAAAATGGTGCTCGATCAGGGCTACTGGCCGGAAAGCACCATCACCCCACCTTCTGACGAAGCCATCCAGTACGACATTCGCCTGACTAAGGAGATGGGCTTCAATGGAGCTCGCAAGCACCAGAAGCTGGAAGACCCAAGGTACCTGTACTGGGCCGACAAGATGGGTCTGCTCGTCTCGAGTGAGATGGCGAATGCCTATCTTTATGACGACGGCTATGTAGCGCGCTTCACCCAGGAGTGGACAGAGGCCGTGATGCGCGACTACAACCATCCGTCCATCATCATGTGGATCCCGATCAACGAAAGCTGGGGCGTGCCGGACCTCACCGAGGTCCGCCAGCAGCAACATCTTCGTGCTCTTTACACGCTGACGCATTCACTCGATGGCAGCCGGCCCGTCATCGACAACGATGGTTGGGAGCACACGGACATGACGGACCTGTTCGGCATTCATGACTACACGGCTGAAGGTGAGGCGTTCTACTCCAAGTACAAACGCCTGGGCGAGCCGGGTTTCGGTGTGCCCGACAACGCGCGTGCGGCGCTTGCCGGGGACAACAAATACAACGGCTCACCAGTGTTTCTTTCCGAGTTCGGCGGTGTTTCCTACATCATGCCCGGCCAGCAGGCTCCTGAAGGCTCGTGGGGCTACTCCGGGCTGATGAAAGATCAGACCTCGGCGTTCAACCGTATGGCCGGACTCTGGAATGCCATCGCGAACGTTCGGCCGATTATGGGCATCTGCTACACGCAGCTCACGGACGTCGAGCAGGAGATCAATGGCCTGCTGACATACGACCGTAAGCCGAAGTTCGACGTCAGGAAGATGGCCGAGCTTAACGAGAAGCTTCGCTGAAGGAGCGCTCTACATGATTGCTGTGGGCGGTGCAGGTTCGTCCGGCCGCCCCGCATTGGCCAGCGGAATACGTATCAGGACTGCAGCAAGAATAGCCAGTGCGATGACGCTCAGAAGGAGCGGCGGCGCTTGCATCAGTTCGGGCATAGGACGATCCGCAGCACTGAATCCCGCCTTAACCAAACCCATCAGCGCCTCGCCTGCGATCAGGCCCGAAGCAGTCAGCACGCCCGCGTTCTCGATTCTTGCCTTCTGAGCTTCGTTGAATCCCCTTCGATCGCGAATGGAGTCTGTGACCCAGCGGATGACGCCGCCGACAAAGATGGCGAATGTTGTCTCAAGCGGCAGGTACATGCCGACCGAGAACAGCATCGGGCTCTTTACCTGCAGCATGATCAGCGCGACACCCATCATCATGCCCGTTATTACCAGCGGCCACGCCATGTTGCCGCCCACGATGCCTTGGGACAGCGTTGCCATCAGGCCCGCCTGTGGGGCGGCGAGCGCCGCATGGCCGAATCCCGTTCCACCCTCCTTGATGTTGCCGATGTGCAGAATATACAGCGGAAAGTACAGCAGGAACGAGGAGACGGCGACTCCGATGAAGTCGCCGATCTGCATCGAGCGTGGCGTTCCGCCGAGGATATGACCGACCTTCAGGTCCTGCAACATCTCACCTGCTACCGCACTCGAGACACACACGACGGCGGCAATGCCCAGAACGGCTGCAACACCCGTCACGCCTCCCACGCCCATGAGGACCATCAGCAGTGCAGCCACGATCACCGTCGACAGCGTCAGGCCGGAAATGGGGTTGTTTGACGACCCGATCACGCCCACAAGATTCCCCGAAACCGCCGCGAAGAAGAATCCGAGCACGATCATTACCAGCGCAGCAACACCCGCGGCCACTATAGAGCCGGTGAAGTAGAGGTAAAGAGCGATCATAGCGACGAATGTCGCCGCCAGGCCGAGCAGGACGCCCCTGATGTTGAGGTCCACCTCGGTGCGATCCTGCGCCTGAGCCTGCGACCCGGCTTTCTTCAAATCGGCTACTGAGCGCTTTAAACCGTTCGCGAGGTTCTTGCGCATTCGGAACAGCGTGTAGCACGCACCAACGAGCATGCCTCCCACAGCGATGGGCCGGACGATGTCATACCAGATACGTCCCGCGATGGCTGCCCACCCGGCATCCGCCGTTGCACCGGCCGCACCCGCCGCCGCACCTGTAGCGGCGAGCTGCGGACCGAGAAAGTACACCAGGAGCGGAACCAGCAGACCCCATGCAACAACACCGCCCGAGAAGTTCAGAGCTGCAAGGCGAGGGCCGATGATGTACCCCACACCCAGATAAGCGGGGCTGATCGCCGGCGCGGCGAACTGGGTCACAGCGCCCACCGGAATGTCCTGGTTCACCGTACCCCTCAGTCGCAGAACACTTCGGCCGATATCACCAACGCTGATCAGGAAAGTGTTCGTGGCGCTGAAGACTCTGAGTTCGCCAAGGAGATAGAAAAGGCCGCCGATGCCCATGTTGTAGAACAGGACCTTCGCCGCCTGACTGCCCCTCTGGCCTGCTTTGTGAATCTCACTGGCAGCGACAGACTCGGGGTAAGGCAGTTCAGCATCATCAACCATCACGCGCCGCAGCAGCGTTACGAACAAAATACCGAGAATGCCGCCGACCAGCATCAGCAGGCTCGAGGTGAGATACGCGCTCCCGGGTTCAAAGTCGGGCCATGCACCGGAGATGACAAACGCAGGAATCGTGAAGATTGCCCCCGCCGCGACAGACTCACCGATGGAGCCGACGGTGCGAGCCATATTCTCCTCAAGAATGGAGCCCCGAAGTAGTCGAAGCACGGCCATGCTGATAACCGCAGCAGGATAGGTAGCGGCGATAGTCATTCCCGCGCGCAGGCCCAGGTATGCGTTGGCGGCGCCGAGGATCACTGTCATAACCAGACCAAGCAGCACCGCGCGAACGGTGAATTCGGTCATTTTCATGTCCGGCGGAACAAATGGCTGATGTTTACGCTGGTTGGTCGTCATGGTTGACGCGCCTATCATAGCGCGCACCAGCGTAATGGCGCACCACGCGATGCGCGTGGCTGTAAGCTGAGAAAAGTTTGCTTCTTCGCATTTATCTTTGCGCCGCGGTAACTGCTTTCTCGCAGAGTTCACCTGCGCTGAGCCTTTCTGACGCTGTAAGCGAGGCACGACGAAACCATCCGGAGATCGCCCTTGCCAATGCGCGTTTGCGTGGTGCCGAAGCGCGCCGCATTCAGGCCGGCCTGAGACCCAATCCTCAACTGACTCTGCAAACCGAGAACGCGCGGTTCTGGGGACGTCCAGCATTCTCGTTTTCGCAGGACACGGACAACTTCGCATATCTGACCTGGAGCTTCGAAGCGGGTGGTAAGCGAGGAATGCGGGTGGAGGAGGCTGAGGCCGGTATTGCCGCTGCTCATGCAGAACGCGAGCGGGCTGAACGCTCCATCGCCTCACGCGTGGTGATCGCCTACTGGAACGCTGTCGCCGCACAGGGTCTCCGAGACCTGGTCGGTCAGGTCGCTGGCAACTTCCGGGAGGTCGTCGACTATCACAGGACGCGGGTTGCCGAAGGCGCGATGGCCGAAGTGGACCTCATGCGCGTGCTTCTTGAGCAGGATCGGCTGGCGGTCAGTGCATCCGGAGCGGAAGCGCAGGTTCAAAGCACCCGTATCGCGCTGCTTCGCGAAATCGGCCGGGCGGACATGCACGTTCCTGTGCTGGCAGACTCACTGGTTGAGGCGGCTGAGATCCTGCGCCCAAATCTCGCCGCGGTGCTCGAAACCCGGCCCGACTTGATTGCCGCCAGGCGCATCATTGCACAGGCACGAGCCCAGCTTCGCCTGCAGGAAGCGCAGTGGCAACCGGACCCCCAGGCGCTCTTCGGGTACAAGCGTAGCAATGGTTTCAACACGATCATCGCCGGGCTTCAGATAGATTTGCCGTTCAGTAACCGCAATCAGGGCGAGGTTGCTGCCGCCGCGGCGGACATTACGGCTGCTGAAGCGTCTGTGCGTGCCGCTGAAGCGGCCGCGCGTGCCGAGATAGAAGGGGCCTGGCAAACGTACGAGGCTCGTCGCAGGCTGCTGCGCGAGACACTCGGCCCCATGCGGAATCGTGCGGAAGAGATCGCGCGCATCGCGCTCGCGGCGTACCGGGAGGGAGGTCTGGACCTGCTTCGTCTGCTCGACGCTCAGCGTGCTCGCCTCGAGGCAATGACCGCGTGGTATCAGGCTCTCGCTGACTACCGGATCAGTGTCGCGACCGTTCAGGTGGTCACGGGAGCTCCGCTGTGAGGCGACCCGCTGCTCTGGTTGTCGTGCTGCTGTTGGCCAGTTGTGGCGATGGTCCGAAAGCTCCTGAAAAAGGGCGTGCAGCTAGTACCGAACCAGATGCTCGCAGCGAGCCCGGGACGACTGAGATCTCATCTGAGGCCCAGCGCAATGCCGGTATCCAGGTTGTACCGGTGATCGTCCGCGTTGTTGGACAGCCGATTCGTGCGAACGGTCAGCTGGAGGTCAACGCAGATCGTACATGGTCAGTCGGTGCGCACGTCGAAGGCAGGGTGGTGGAGGTCTTTGGCAATCCAGGAGACTACATGCGCCGTGGAGCAGTCCTCGCTCACATTCATGGCCACGACGTACATGAATCGCGCGCCGACCTGCGCAGAGCTCAAAGTGAGCTGGAGCGCGCCCAGGCAGCGACTGCGCACGCGCGACGGGTGCGAGACCGTGCCGTGCGGCTGCTGCAGCTGAAAGCCGGATCGAAGCAGGAGGTTGAGGCAGCCGAAGGACAGTTGCGGGACGCCGAAGCCGCCGTTGCAGCCGCGCGCACTGAACTCGATCGCGTTCGTGTACATCTGTCCGAGTACTTGAACGTGCCCATGCGCGATCCAGGTGCGAAGAGCACGCCGCATGACGATGAGGTGCCCGTCAAGGCTCCTGAATCCGGCATGATCCTTGAGCGCAAGGTCTCAGCCGGCACAGTTGTGACAGCCGGCGAGGAGATGTTCCGCATCACGGATACAGCCGCACTGTGGATGATCGCAAACGCCGCGGAAAGTGATCTGGCGGCCTTGCGCATTGGACAGCCGGTGATCGTTACGGTCCGCGCATACCCCGATCGCGAGTTTCGCGGCCGTATTGTGCGCCTGGGTGAGCGGCTCGACCCGGAGACGCGTACACTGCAGGTGCGCGTCCTGGTGCCGAACGGCGGCGGTATGTTGAAACCCGAGATGTTCGCCACTGCCGCCGTCGGAAGCGGTCGTTCTCAGAACGGCATCTTTGTGCCTGAAGAGGCGGTGCAGGATCTGAATGGCGCCAGTGTCGTTTTCCTCAGCAACGGCGCCGGCCGGTTTCAGGTCAGGCCCGTTCAACTGGGGCAGCGGTCCGGTGGCGCGGTCGAAGTCATCAGCGGACTTCAGGCGGGCGACAATGTCGTCTCGAAGGGCAGCTTCGTTGTTAAGAGTCATCTGCTGCGGTCCACGCTGCAGGAAGAGGAATAGCCAGTGCTGCGGCGGGCGATTGACGCAACTCTCGACAACCGCTGGACGGTTCTCTTCCTCCTCCTCGTGCTCGTGGTGGGCGGGGTTCTCATTGCAGTCCGGATTCCCATCGATGCCTTTCCGGATCTGACCAACAACCAGGTCGTGGTGCATACCGAATCCCCGGGGATGTCTCCCACAGAGGTGGAGCAACTCGTCACGCACCCGATCGAATCCGCGCTGATGGGACTGCCGCGCACCGAAGGCGTTCGTTCCATTTCCAAGCTGGGATTGTCGATGGTGACCGTCGTGTTTGAGGACAATGTCGACACGTGGTTTGCCCGCCAAATCGTAAACGAGCGCCTGCAGGAGGCGCGATCACGTTTACCTGAAGGACTCGATCCTCAGCTCGGGCCCATGGCCACGGCTTTCGGGGAGTTGTATCAGTACACTGTCGACGGGCCCCTGACACTTACACAACGCAAGACGCTCCACGACTGGTACATTCGAAATCAGCTTCGCGCAGTACCGGGTGTCAACGAAGTAAATACCTGGGGCGGTCACAGCCTCATGTACACCGTCGAGGTGGACCCGGAGGCGCTGCTGCGTTACGGCATCACCCTGCGTGACGTGTTCGAACGGCTGCGCGAAAACAATGCGAACTTCGGCGGCGGGTTCGTGGAGCATGCCGGTGAACAGTACACCGTGCTCGGTCTCGGACGGGCCCGTCGAATCGAAGACATCGCTCGAACCGTGCTCATGCAGCGCGAAGGCACGCCGGTCCTGATCCGTGACGTCGCTCGTGTTCACGAAGGGACCGTGGCCAGACAGGGCGCCGTCACGCGCGATGGCCGGGGGGAAACGGTCTCAGGCATGGCCATCATGCTGAAAGGTGAGAACGGCCTGCGTCTCATCGACCGCATTAAGAACCGGCTAGAGGGCCTTCAGCTGCCGCCGGGTGTGAAGCTTGCACCTTTCTACGATCAGTCGGACGTGATTAGCGGCACGATTCGAACTGTCAGCCGCAATCTGCTTGAAGCCGGCGCGCTCGTGACTGCGGTGCTCCTGTTGTTCCTCGGCAATCTGAGAGCGGCTTTAATCGTCGTCGCCGTTATTCCGTTGTCCATGCTCTTTGGCTTCGCGGGAATGGCGCTGTTTGGTGTCAGCGCAAACCTGATGAGCCTCGGTGCAATTGACTTCGGCATGATCGTCGACGGGGCGATCGTAATGATCGAGAACGCAGCCAGGCGTCTGGGCCGGAACCCGGGCGAGCCCACGATCGAGACGGTTCGAGCAGCAGCGCACGAAGTGTCACGCCCCATCGTGTTTGGCGTGCTCATCATTATCGCCGTCTATGTGCCGATCTTCGGGCTCGAAGGCCTTGAGAAGCGAATGTTCCGGCCGATGGCGATCACTGTCTGTGCGGCCCTCGTCGGTTCACTTCTCCTCGCGCTGTTCGCCGTTCCGGTCCTGGCCAGCTTCGCGCTGAGTAACAAGGCCGGAAAGCATGCGGAGCCGGCCTGGCTAAGGAAGCTGACCGCTCGCTATCAGAACGGGTTGCGTGCGGTGCTGAGGCATCGCAGGGTAGCCGTGGCTCTGGCTCTTGCACCTGTGTTTGCCGCCGCTGCTTCTTTGTGCTTTATCGGGACGGAGTTCATGCCCCGGCTGGACGAAGGCTCCATTCTGGTGCAAGGCCGCAAGCTGCCGGGCATCTCCTAAACTGACAGCATCCACCTCAGCAGGCAGGCCGAACGAGTGTTGCTCACCTTCCCTGAGGTCACAAGCGTTGTCAGCAAGATCGGCCGGCCGGATCTTGCCACAGAAGCGATGGGCATCTACGAATCCGACGTTCACGTGCTCTTGAAGCCGCAGGCGCAATGGACAACCGCACGAACTAAGGACGGTCTGATCGACGCCATGGCAGAGCGGCTGGAGCAGGTACCGGGGACCGCATACAATTTCACGCAACCCATGGCGATGCGCCTCGACGAGACAATTTCTGGCATTAAGGCTGACGTGGCCGTCAAAATCTTCGGGGACGACGAATCCGTGCTGGTACAGCTGGCCGACCGTGCGTCCCGTGTCCTCTCGCGCGTTCCTGGAGCTGCCGACGTTCAGGCGGAAGTGATCTCGGGCGTTGCGGAGCTGCGCGTCGAACCCGATCGGGCCGCTATGGCGCGCTACGGCATAAGCATCACTGACGTCCGTGACGTGATCGATTCCACCACGGGCGGCGTGCGTGTTTCGGAGTTGATCGAAGGGCAGCGTCGCTTCCCGATTGCCGTGCGGCTGCCGGACCGCTATCGCTCGGACCTGAACTCACTAGGTACGGTGATGGTGCAGGCACCCGGGGGCGAGCGGGTTCCGCTTGCGGACATAGCCGCAATTCGGCGCGCTCGCGGCCCCGAGGTGGTGTCTCGAGAGAATGCCGAGCGGCGTATTGTCGTGCAGGCGAATGTGCGCGGCCGTGACTTGGGCAGCTTCGTCAGCGAAGCACAAGAGGCGATCTCAAATCAGTTGCGGCTGCCGCCGGGTTCTTCAAATGACTGGGGTGGCCAGTTCGAGAATCAGGAGCGTGCGATGGCGCGTCTTGCGCTGATCGTGCCGCTTTCGATCGGCATCATCTTCGGCCTGCTTTATCTTACGTTCAAGTCGTTGCGTCAGGCGGCGCTGATTCTTCTCAATGTTCCATTTGCGCTTGTAGGCGGTGTGGCCTCACTCTGGATTCGCGGAATGAACCTGAACCTGTCCGCGGCCATCGGATTTGTTGCTCTGTTCGGAGTTGCCGTGCTGAACGGCATAGTCATGGTCAGTTACATCAATCAGGTTCGCCAGCGCGTTCCCGATATGACCGAATCCATCATCGAAGCCGCCGGGGCGCGGCTGAGGCCGGTGCTGATGACCTGGCTGGTAGCAAGTCTGGGGTTTTTGCCTATGGCGCTGTCTCAGGCCATGGGGTCGGAAGTACAGCGCCCGCTCGCGACCGTGGTCATCGGAGGTCTCGTGACCTCTACAGTGTTAACGCTGTTCATTCTGCCGGCGCTTTATCCTCAATTTACGATCCCCAGACGCGGGCGTCCCTGACTGTTGTTTCTAGCGGATACTGAGAGTATCGGCAAATGCCGAAAACCGATCAGACTACGCTGCGATGGTGATGCCTGAATCCCAACCTGCTGCCTGTTGCCCCTGTACCGGGACGTTTCACGTGCCGCCAACCGGCGCCGTCAATGGCGAGGGCTGCGCCGAGCCCAGGTTTAACAGACCTCCGCATTCTGCTTAAGGATTTGGCTCGAAGTGGTTTGCGTGGCGGACGATTTTCTTCCAGGACCCGCCGCGCAGGGTCCAAACTTCAGTAAAGCGGCGGTACGTGATCTTTCCCGCATCTGTCCGATCCGCGTCTGGCGTGACCTTCGCAGTCTCAAGTCCCATGGTCCCGACTGTGTCACCGAACGTGCGGACGTGCTCCACGACGTTTGTCATGGACGTGTACTTGATAATGTTGGCCTTCACCCGCTCGATTACCTGCGGTTTGTCGATGACTTGATTGAACGGGTTTGTGACAATCATATCGCCAAGATAGAAGCGTTCCATTGCGGCTATATCGCTGCGCAACACAACGTCCACTTCGTATGCGGCCAATCGTTGCATTTCTTGCTTGAGAGCTTGCTCGTTCTTCTGGCGCTCCGGCGTTTGAGCGCGACTACCCGCAACGGCCATGACCAGCAGCGCGGCAAGTACGGAGGCATTCTTCATTCCGTTAATGCTCTCACGCCTCCGTGCAAGGCGGAGGCCCGAAGCGTTCTCGGTCCGCAACGGAGTTGCGTCGGTAACAGCAAGGCAAAGCGTGGAGAGAGGCGAGTGTTGCCGCCTGTCGGGGGTGCGCCGCTGCCGTTCTGCGCGCCGGCTGAAACAGACTTCCGCATTCTGTCCGCCTGAGGCCAACGAGTGCCGCAGTAAGTGATAACGGCGAGTCGTGGGACGGCTCTGCGAACTCGCCACCGCCCCGGAGACCACCAGCACGTTCGGCGCCGGCACAAGGTCGCGTACGTCCTCTCAGCCCTCCTGCAGGATGACCTGGAGGGGCCGCGGCTGGTAAGCGGCTTAACGCGACTAGTGATAGATACCCGGGGCCTCGTGACCGAGCTGCTGCACGTACTCGGTATAGGGTCCTGGATACACAACGGCATTGCGATCCGTCCCGCTTTCGCCTCCCAGTTCGAGCACTCTCGAAGCCAGCCCGCGCAGGAACACTCGGTCGTGCGAGACGAAGATCATTGTGCCTTCAAAATCTCGCAGAGCGTCGACCAGCATCTCTTTCGTAGCGAGGTCAAGATGGTTCGTCGGTTCGTCCAGAACGAGAAAGTTCGGAGGGTTGTAGAGCATGCGTGCCATGGCTAAACGAGACTTTTCGCCACCCGACAATGCCCGGACAGGCTTGTCGACCTCGTCACCCGAGAACTGAAACGCGCCAGCCAGCGTGCGTAAGGACCCGAGCCCATCGCGCGGGAAATCCTTCTGTAGCTGCTCGATGACCGTCAGCTCCGGGTCGAGAACGTCGAGCGACATCTGTGCAAAATAGCCCAGTGTCAGGCTTGCACCGAGGCGGACCTGTCCGCCGTCAGGCGGAAGCACACCCGCAATCATCTTCAGCAGTGTCGATTTGCCGGCACCGTTGCGGCCCATCACGGCCCAACGCTCACCACGACGAATAATCAGGCTGAATCCGTCGTAGATTATCCGCGATCCAAACGCCTTTGTCAGGTCGGAAAGCACGGCCACCTGGTCGCCCGAGCGCTGCGGCACGGGGAAATCGAACTTAACAACAATGCGCTTCTTCGGCAGCTCGATCTTGTCAATCTTGTCGAGAGCCTTGATCCGGCTCTGCACCTGAGCAGCTTTCGCAGCATGAGCCTTGAAACGTTCTATAAACCGCTGTTCCTTGGCAAGCATTGCCTGCTGCCGTGCAAACGCAGCTTGCTGGTTGGCCTCGCGGATCCTCCGCTCCCTCTCGTAGAAGTCATAGTTACCCGAGTACCCAATGACCTCGCCGCCATCAATCTCGAAGATCTTCAACACGACCCGGTTCATAAACTCGCGGTCGTGGGAAGTCATCAGGATTGCGCCCTCGAAAGATCGCAGGAAACCTTCGAGCCAGATGATGGATTCGATGTCGAGGTGATTGGTAGGTTCATCCAGCAGCAGCACATCAGGCTTGCCCAGCAGCACTCGCGCGAGAGCGACGCGCATCTTCCATCCGCCCGAAAGCGCACCCACGTCCGCATCGATCTGTCCGTCATCAAAGCCGAGGCCGTGCAGCACTTCACGGGCATGTGCTTCCAGAGTGTATCCGCCGAGGTGCTCGTATTCTTCCTGCACCTCACCAAAGCGCTCCAGTATCGAATCCAGATCGTCGGATCGTTCCGGATCTTCCATCGCCCGTTGCAGACCCTCGAGCTCATGATGAAGATCGCCCACTCGCCCGCTGCCGGCGATCGCTTCTTCAAGCGTGGAGCGGCCGCGCATCTCTTCCACGTCCTGTCGAAAATAGCCGATGGTGAGTCTGCGCGGCACAGTAACTTCGCCGTCATCCGGCGATTCTTCCCCGGTAATCATGCGGAACAGTGTTGTCTTGCCCGCGCCGTTCGGACCAATAAGACCCGCCTTGTCACCCGGGTTCAGCTGGAACGAAGCGTCGACGAACACCAGTTGTCGGCCGTACTGCTTGTTAACGCCTGAAAAAGCAATCATCGCAATAAGGGAACTTCTCTTATTGTTGCGCAACGGACAGATTCGCGACGTATTCCGTGCCGAGGAACTCTACTCCCGGGTTACGGGATCTGAGGTCCCGAGCCTGCCACTATTGGTTTGGGTGGAGCAGCTCTCGCAGCGATGATCGCAGTCCGCGCTGGTGCGGCTCGCCGCGCGGCCCGCACCAGAGTCCTTGAAATCCTGTCCGACGGCCTTAGGGCAACCAAGCCTCTGAGTTACTCGATAAACTGAGCTTTGCCTTTCATTCCGGACGTCACTGCCAGCCCGTAAATGCAGATGTGATCCCAGGCCCAGAAGTTGACCACCGGGATGCCCGCACCGAGTGCCATAGCAACTTCCTTCTCCCACGGGTAGCCGGGACGAAACACGGGTACAAGATGACGCAGCGAGTCTTTTGGCCAGCCGAGTTCTACCGGAAGCAGAAATGCTGTCCTGGCAAGGTCGAGGTTTCGCGACCAGGCTCCGAAATCCAGAGCCTCCGTCTTCAATCGATCGAGGCCGGAAGTGCCTTTCTGTTCCCACTCGGCCGGCAGATTGATAAATCGATTCAACCGGCCTCCAAGCTTGTGAATTCCCGCAGGCTCCGGGTGATTAACGTCGTACGGGAATAACACTTCGATCCGTGTATCTGCATGGAGACTTCGCACATGAGCCGACAGAGCACTGACGTGCTGATGCAGTCGGCTCCGGAGAAAGTTTGCGTCAGCCGAGCCGTTCACCAGCGGATCGTCAGTGGGCTTCGCAAAGCCCGTCAAAGGACGACCTAGGGTGGCTTGGGCTGCCGCTGCCGTGTCCGCATCGTAAAACGCCATCCCACCGCCGGGATTGGCGTCCGTTTTGTTGGTGAAGAACCACCAGAGGAACTCGCCGAACTGGATCGAAGGCGTCAGGCCGGCGTTCTTTTGCAGCGTGGCGATGTTGGCGAAAACGGCTTTCTGGTAGTCCCGCATCGCGGTGCCAAAGTGGCAGTGTGTAGATTTAAGCTTCCCAAAACCAACGTCCGTCTCGACGACTTTGCCGTCCTTATATACGGCGCCAAATCCTTGCGGCGGGTTCACAAGCTCCATCGAGCACGCGACTGTGATCTCGCGGCTGCGCGATGCGCATTCAAGGAACATATCGCCGTGCCAGTCACGCGCACCGCGGTTCAAGGCAGGCTCCTGTGCGGGATCAACCTCCCACTCGCCTTCGTTGCCGTTCTCCAAAGATCCTTCAATCGTCCACTTACCCGCAGAATCGGCAGCAGGTTCCCTCGTCAGCGAGAGCGGGAACCGATAAGCCGGTCCGGCCGAGCGCGAGGTGATCGTTAGCACATTCCCCGCGGCGCTGGCCCACACCGCGACAGAGTAGCTGTTCAGAAACTGTGCGAAATGGCGCGCAATCGTCGTCGGTGTATCAGCCGGAAACACCGACTTGCCGAAGGCAAAGGCGGGCTTCCCCGGCTCATCCTTGCCGATCTTTAGGAACAGAGCGTCTCCCGCCGCGAACGGACCGTTGAACGTGATGCGAGCCTCCGGCATCACAGCATTCCGCCGCTTGCGCTGATTCCACCAGAACACGCCGATGTACTCGTTCATGGGCGCCGCGTAGCCGAGCCGGTCGAAGATCCACTGAACGCGGGCAGGCGGCAGCTTGTAGGTGTGGTCGGTGGAGTAGTCGAGCGCCGGAGACACGTGCGCGTTTGGCGGCAACGCATCCGGAACATCGGATGGAATAGCCGCCTCGATGAAATCGAAGTAAAATTCCCCGGAGCCCGCGGTAATCGTCACTGAGTGCTCCCCCGGGGCAACCTGAGATGTTCGCAACAGCCGCCTGGTGTTAACAGGCGCATCGACATCTAAATAGCAGTTCAACGATTCAGGAGAACCCCCGTCCAGCGCCACGCCCACTTTTCCGCAAGCTCGACCCAGCGTTGTTCCGATGTACAGGTAGTGCGGGCTGGAGCACGCATATTTGACCGTCACCGAACCTCCCTGAGTACACCGACGGGCCATCCCTTCGGAGTAAAACCCGGTAACCTGCTGCCAGGCGCCCGCGTAGTTGCACCACGCATCGGTATCTTCGATGCGAACGGATCCAGGTCCGGCGACCTGCAGCCGTCGCCGAGTCTCGGGCCCGGCCAGTGACCAGTTTGTGAACTCTGCTTTCCACTCCGTTGTTTGTAGTTCGGCGCCGACCTCCAGAGGCGGTGCGAAAGTCAGCCACATCTGCCGGATCTGCGGAATTCCAAGCGCAGTAAAGTCCAGTTCGATCGTCCATTGCCCCTGCGAGGCACCGCCGCTCAGCGCCGTGGTCGTCTTCTGCGTGCGCAGCCGCGAGTTCCTGGATATCGAATACAGCGACAGGTGATTGCCGTCCTCACCTTGAACGCTGGCCGTGAGTTCGAGATCAGGGCCGTTGGCTGAGGCGATGAGTGGGATCAATGTACCGGCCGTTGCCCAGTCAGCGCTGTTTATATAACCCGCAATCGTGGTAGCAACTGAACCAGCGCCGATTCCATACAGCAGGTACGTCGTCGTGCCGGAGGTCACATCGAATCCCACGCCGTCGTCCCGCTTGCATCGTATGTTGACCTGATTTGCCGCAGACGTGTCCTGCGTCGCGGTCACTGCCGGACAGCCCGCCAAAGCTGCCGCAACCCCAACCGCCACCGAAGTATTTGTGTCGCCTGCACGTTCGACGTAGGTGTAAGCAACACCCGAAACGCGAACAGTGTGCTGCGTTCCCGTGCCCTGACCGAAGAACGCAAATGCACATTCGACTTTCGGCACGATGTAATCGAAGGCGAGGTTCTGATACCAGACGGTCAGGCGGTCGAACTCCTTGAGTCCGCCATCCACAATCGTCAATGAGCCTTTGGCTGGCGACAGTGTGCCGCCCGATCGGGTAGCGTAGTCCGAGAGGCGGATCTGTGCCTTGGTCCCGTCCGCTCGAATGACGTCAAGAAACGGCCAGTCGATGGTCGCGAACTTTTTCGATTCCAGCGGCATCAGCCCGGTATAGCGAACGTCGAACTTGAGTTTCAGCCCCGCAAAGTCGAAGTCTGGCAGGTGTTTGAGCCGTGGATGCTCGTAGAAGTTATCGGCGTCATGCAGCATAAGGACTGCGAAATCTGCGGCATCGCGGAAGACGCCACTGACGAGAAAGCCGTCGGCCGTCGCCGTGTGCATGGCCGCGGATGCGCCAAGGCCGTCGAATCCGCGCAGCGAAAGAGTCCTGTCAGGCTGAAGTTTGTAGATGCGTTCTGGCATTCGCGAGCGAAGCTCCGTTGCGATGCTACACGAGCGGATGCCAACTCCAACGCTACGAGCGCTTCGGTGTTGGATGTAAAATTCGTAAACTCAGATACTTACCGTTTGTCGATCTGACTGTCACCGGCCTGAACCGGCGGCTCATTTCACCCCCGACGGTCAGAGTCAGAGCTCCTGCGGATCCTCCCAGGGCCAGCACGTTCACCT
>DASQEG010000241.1:0-4349 GCA_035633775.1 Bryobacteraceae bacterium | reverse complement strand
CTTGTGCCATGACCTCTTCTCAGCTGAGTGACGCGGCAACGCCGCTGAACGAAGTGTTGTTTCGAGTAAACCGCTGGGCGGACAGCATCGAAAGCAAGCCGGCGCCGTTTATCATAGAACTGCCAGGAGCATAGTGCAGAGGTTGATGGGCTGCGGAGCCCGCATGCGCACCATCTGGCCCGAGTAGGCAACGACCGGTGCGAGTAGAGCGGCAGGAAGTTCGCGAAGCCTTTGCTGTGAACAGTCGTCCCACTTCGTCGACTTAGAGTCGGAAGGCCCCCATGAGCAATCTCGAACGGAACAAGGAAGCCGTCATGGCGTTCTACGACTTGATGTTCAACCAGTGCCGTCCTGCGGAGGCGATCGAGAAGTACGTGGGCGACACCTATATCCAACACAATCCCGGCGTGCCGGACGGCAAGAACGGCTTCATCGAGTACTTCACGCGCATGGCGCGGGAGTACCCCGGCAAGAGGGTGGAGTTCAAACGAGTCATCGCCGAAGGCAACTACGTCGTGCTGCATTGCTTCCAGCACTGGCCGCGCGACCACGCTTGGGCTGGTATCGACATCTTCCGGCTCGATCAGGACGGCAGAATTGTCGAGCACTGGGACGTGCTCCAGGTCGTGCCGGAAACTTCGGCCAACAACAATACGATGTTCTGAAACGCGAGGGAGAGTTTAAGGCTGTGACCTTCTGAGCACGGTGGTTGGGTCGACGCTGTTCGACGCCTTCCACGATTGCGGATCGCTGCCGACGCTCCCTCGCGCGTTTAAGTCAACGGGCGTGGGCGGAGCCCGACGTCACGTGTGGCCGATCAACCGCCGATGGCTGGCGGAGGTATCCGTATTCGGGCTGTCGTGTCCGCAACCCTACAGGCGAGCAAAGCTGCCGCTGCCACCAGCAAGGACATCGCCAGCTTACGGGAACGGAACTCTTCGAGCAGAATCCGATACGCTACACGGTCATCCTCTGGGTAGCTCCTGCAATCAATGACCATTTCGTGACAATCCCTTGATCTCGCATGGACGGAGGGGGCGTACAATTGGCTGATGTTTCGCGGGATGGGATTGAGGCATCCCCGCTCTTCGTCCACTCAGATTCTGCTGCTTCTTCGCGCCGTAACGATCGCCGTGTCCGTCGCACTGTGCGCCCTTGCATGGCGGCTGATAGTATCCGATCGGACTATCCAACAACAGCGTGCGTGGGAACGACTGGAACACGCGGCGGATCTTGGGAGCAGCGGTCTTTTGCAGCAGGTGGCTCGGACTGGTGAACAACTCAGGGCTGTTCTCGAAATCAGTCCCGCGGGCCGGGAGCATGCTTTGCGTGAGCTCGTGCGTGACGCCCGCGGGTCTACGGCCCTTCTGATCGAAGATCAGACGTTTCGGCTCATCCCGAACAGGCCTTTGCGGTACCGGCCGGATAAAGGCTTCGAGGCACCGATTACGGACTCTGTATTCGCTCCGGGCGAGGCGCTTGAGTATGAACGGCACGATTACAGTGCGGCTGCCCGGTGGTTTGTGCAGTTGGCAAACAGATCTCACGGTGCCGTGCGGGCTGGTGCTCTGCTCCGAGCCGCGCGAAACGAAGTCCGGCAGAAACGTGTCTCGGCGGCGCTTGGCCTCTATAGTGAACTCGCTGCGCTAGGTACGGTTCGCCTTGAGGCCGATCCCGCGGAGTTGGTTGGGCGATACGCGCGGTTGGCGTTGCTGCCCGAGCGGACACGTGTGGGCGAGGCCGCCTCGCTCGCTCTGGATCTAGAGTCTGGGCGCTGGACTCTTTCAAGGGCCAGCTACGAGTATTACCGCGATGAACTCGCACCGATGACGGCCGTCCAAGCGGCCCTGCCGCTTTGGGAAGACAGCATAGAGGGAGTTGTCTCTGCGTCCCGGCAAGCCGGGATCGAAAGCGGCGAGCGCGTCATCTGGGCCGGCGGATCGCAACCAGTCCTGCTCATGTGGCGTACTCAGGCAGGCTCGGTGGCGGCTTTGGCTGTGACCGGCGGGCACGTGGAACAAGAGTGGCTTGCGCGTGTACCGGGATTCGTATTCGGGCTTGAGACCGCGGACGGCCGTCGTCTGGTTCCGCTGCAGGCATCAGGGAAACACGCGGAACGTATCCTCTCGTTTGCCAATGCACATTGGCGGCTCGTAGCCAGTCCAACCGCGCCAGCCTCGCCAGGACGTGGCGCGCAGGCACTGCTGTTTACGGGTCTGACGCTTGTCATCGTTCTTGTTGCCACGGGGTCTTACGCCGTCTTCAGAGCAGTCGCCCGCGAACTCTCCGTCGCGCGGTTGCAGACGGACTTCGTCTCCGCCGTATCTCACGAGTTTCGGACTCCGCTTACGACCCTGAGAAGTATGTCGGAGATGCTGGAGCGTGGTCGGGTTCCGACCGAGGAGCGGAAGCAGCGCTACTACGAACTGATGGCGAGGGAAACCGCCCGGCTCCACCACCTCGTCGAGGATCTCCTCGACTTCGGCCGCATGGACGCGGGCGCCCGGGAGTACGATCTGCAGCGCGTAGAGGTTGCCGCGCTTGTACGACAGAGCATCGCCGAATTCCACGAGGAGCACGCCACTTCGACGCTTCGCATGAGCCTGAATGAACACTGCGCACCTCAGGTGATGGCCGACCCTGAGGCGCTCCGGCGCGCGCTGCACAACCTCCTCGATAACGCCGTGAAATACTCGCCCGAGGAAACAGAGATTCAAGTCGCGGTTCGGACCGTCGGCGATCGGGTCTGCATCTCTGTTGAGGATCGCGGGATGGGCGTCGCGCCGGAAGACCTCCAGCGCATTTTCCGCAAATTCGAGCGCGGCACTGCCGCGAAGGCCTCCAGCATTCGCGGCACTGGCCTGGGACTCGCCATGGTTGATGCCATCATCCGTGCGCACGGGGGTTCCATCACTGTGGAAAGCGAACTACATAAGGGAACTACATTCACAATGGCGCTTCCGAGTGCCGCCACGACAGAGGAGAGCGTCGCATGGCCCGCATCCTGATCGCCGAAGACGAGCCTGGGATTGCGCTTTCGCTTGAGGATGATCTTCTGCTGGAAGGTTACGACGTCGAAGTCACGCACGATGGAGAAGCTGCGTTCTGGAGGGCTCGCGATGGCAGGTTCGATCTTCTCCTTCTCGACATCATGCTGCCCCGCAAAACGGGCCTGGATGTCTGCCGTGAGCTGCGGCGCGCCGGAGTAGACGTTCTGATCCTGATATTGACCGCTCGCGCGCAGGAATCCGACAAGATCGTAGGCCTTGATTTGGGAGCCGATGATTACGTGACCAAGCCGTTCAGCCCCCACGAACTGCGTGCCCGCATCCGAGCGCTCCTTCGCCGCCGTTCCGCACGCTCGTCCCCTCCCGACATCTTTAAGTTCGGCGATGTGGAAGTCGACCTTGCGCGCGGAGAGCTGCGCCGTCGCGGACGTCCGCTCGAGGTCAGCGCGCTTGAGTTCAAGCTCCTAACGACCTTCATTCGCCATCGCGGGCGTCTTCTTTCCCGAGAGCAGCTCCTGGACCAGGTCTGGGGTCATGGCGTCGCTGTAACCGAACGTGTCGTCGACAATCAGGTCCTGAGCTTGCGAAAGAAGATCGAGTCGGATCCGTCGGAACCCAGGCTTCTCGTCAGCGTGCGTGGACTGGGCTACCGCTTCGAACCCGGCGCAACCGATGACCGGGCGGTGACGCAACCATGACCGACCGACGGTCTGAAGTTGACGCGCGGCTTCTAAGCTGAGATTGCCTCAAGAGGAGGGCAGTCTGTGAGATTCACGATGTCAATAATAGCGGCGGCGCTCACGATCGTTGCCGCTTTTGCCCAATCGCCAGACGTCCGTTTCAGGGCGGCCCAGCATAAGGAAACCGTCGAAGGAGATCTGCGCGCGGCGATTCACATTTATCAGCAAGTGGCGGACGGGAAAGATAGCAGCCGTGGCCTGGCAGCGCAAGCGCTGCTTCGAATCGGACGCTGCTACGAGAGACTGGGCAACACCGAATCGAAGAAGGTATACCAACGGGTGCTCAGCCATTTCGGTGATCAGACGCCGGCGGCCAATGAGGCGCGGGCGCGCTTGGCCGCCTCCGCCGCGCCAGCGGCAGGAAGAAGCGGTGAACTCACCGCAACCCGGCTGTTCCGGTTTGCGGAGCCCTCTGGTCCGCGCCAGGGCGAGAACGTTGCCACCGATGGACGGTCCATCTTTCATTTTGTGCCAGAGGGTGCACTTGAGTTCGCGCGTAGCAGCGCACTCGTTGCAACAGATCTCTCAACTGGGCGGCAACGGGTTCTGATGAAAGGCGAATTTGGGCCCTTTGGACTCTCGCTCTCGCCTGATGGAAAAC
>DASQEG010000240.1:0-9153 GCA_035633775.1 Bryobacteraceae bacterium | reverse complement strand
CCCGAAAGAGGCACCTGATACTCCAGGCGAGGTGACGATCGGGTTTGAGAAGGGCATCCCCGTCTCGATCGATGGTCATAGGAAAAGCTCCTCTGTTGACCTGCTCGAGAAGCTGAATGCGATCGGTTCCGAGCATGGAATCGGCCGCATTGACCTTGTCGAGAATCGTTTTGTGGGCATGAAGTCGCGCGGCTGCTATGAGACGCCGGGCGGAACTCTCATCCTCTTCGCTGCACGGGAGCTCGAGGCTCTCGTACTGGACAAGGCAACGCTGCATTACAAGCAGAAGCTGGCACTCGACTACGGGGAAATGGTCTACAACGGCGTTTGGTTCACTCCGCTTCGTGAAGCGCTGGACTCCTTCTTCGGCACCGTCGCCGAGCCGGTTACCGGGGAAGTTCGCCTCCGCATGTTCAAAGGAAATCTGGAGCCGGTCAGCCGCAAGTCAGCAAACTCGCTGTACTCGCACTCGATCGCGAGCTTTACGATGGGCGCGGACTATGACCAGAAGGATGCGCTGGGCTTTATCAACTGCATCGGCCTTCCGATCAAAGTTCGAGCGCTGCTGAAGAAGAGCCAGGGCGCATGAAGCTTTGGGGTGGACGCTTCGCCGAGGGCCCCTCCGAGGTTTTCGAGCGATTCTCAAATTCGCTCCACTTTGACCGCAGATTGCTGGTCGCCGACGTTCGCGGCTCTCAGGCATTCGCGCGGGCACTTGGGCGTGCGGGAATTCTCAGCAGCCCGGACGTAGAGCAGCTTGTCGCCGCATTCGACAGTATCGCCAACGATGCGAGCAAGCCCGGCTTCTTTGAGGGGGCCGACGACGAAGACATCCACACTCTTGTGATCCGTAAGCTCGGGGAGAAAGTCCCTGAGCTCGCGGGCAAGATTCACACCGGACGCAGCCGTAACGAGCAGGTCTCGCTCGACACACGGCTCTGGTTGCGTGGCGAGATTGATGCCGCCCGGGCCGAACTCCGCGCGCTGATGGCGGCGCTGCTTGGTCTGGCGAATCGTTACCCGGACGCAGTGATCCCAGGCTACACGCATCTGCGCCGTGCGCAGGCGGTGTTGTGGCCGCACTACCTGCTCGCGTACTTCGAAATGTTCGCTCGTGATTATGAGCGCCTGGGTGAGGCTCGGCGCCGTGTGAACGCGATGCCGCTTGGCTCAGGTGCGTTGGCCGGCTCTGCGTTTGCACTCGATCGGGAGGCGATTGCGGCCGAGCTCGAATTTGAGACGATCACCCGCAACAGCATGGACGTGTCCGGCGACCGCGACTTCGTTCTCGACTATCTCTATGCAGCGTCGACGGGAATGCTGCATCTGAGCCGCCTCGCTGAGGACTGGATCCTGTACTCCGGTGAAGAATTTCGCTGGATGGAGCTGGGCGACGGCGTCACCAGCGGATCCAGCCTGATGCCACAGAAAAAAAACCCGGACTCGCTCGAGCTGATTCGCGGTAAGTGCGGCCGAGTGTTCGGCGCGCTGACATCGCTATTCGTGACCATGAAGGGCCTGCCAATGACCTATAACCGCGACATGCAGGAAGACAAGGAGCCCTTGTTCGAAGCAGCCGACGCGTTTCGCGGATCGCTGGAGATGGCGCGAGTCGCGGCTGAATCCGTGCAGTTACGTCCCGACATTCCGGCGCAGGCCGCGGCCGAGAGCTGGGTCGTAGCAACCGATCTCGCCGAAGCGCTCGCACGCAAGGGTGTACCGTTCCATACAGGCCATAAGCTGGTTGGCGCACTCGTACTCGAGAGCATTCGCAACAATCGTCAGCCTTCCTCTCTGACAACGGATGATCTGGCGGCGGCAGGAGCCGAGTTTACGCCCGAGATGCTGGCACTGATGGATCCCAAGGAGGGCATGAAGACACGCACGGTGCCCGGAGGTACCGCGCCGGAAACCGTGCGCGCGGCACTGGTCGAAGCACAGCGCAGACTGGAAGTCATGGGGTGAATAAGGCGTACCGTCAGGGGCAGATTGTGCGGCTCATCCGCGGCGTGCGCATCCACACGCAGGAACAGCTTGCGCAGGAGCTCAGCTCATTGGGCATTGACGCCACGCAGGTAACACTGTCCCGCGATATCCGCGAACTCGGGCTGGTGAAGACAGCCGAAGGATACCGGCAGATGAACGCTCCTGCGGGTCCCGGTATCGCGACGATCGCTGGCGAATTCCTCTGGCAAGTGGCCGCAGCTCAGAACCTGCTGTTGTTGAAGACTGCTCCCGGACACGCCAGCTCGGTTGCAATTGCGGTCGATCAGGCGGACTGGTCGGAGGTAGTGGGCACCATCGCGGGTGATGACACCGTGCTGGTCGTCTGCCCGGATACGACTATGGCGCACACAGTCCAGACCCGGCTGATGGAGTATCTGAGCGAATAGTCCAGCTACTCTTCGCGAACGTCGTGTCACCTATGAAGATTGCAACATGGAACGTAAACTCGGTTCGCAAGCGCCTGCCAATTCTCATTGAGTGGCTGGCGGCGAACCGCCCGGATGTGATGTGCCTGCAGGAGACAAAAGTTCAGGACAAGGACTTTCCTGTCGAGGCGCTGGCTTCCACTGGGTATCACGTTGTTTACCGCGGAAAGTCGGCGTGGAGCGGTGTCGCGACTCTTACGCGAGTGCTCCCGGACCGCGTCTTGCATGGGCTCCGACCGGAGTTCGATGAGGAAGACGATCGCATGCTGCTGACAGTGGTGAACGGCCTGCCCGTGCTGAACACATACGTCCCGCAAGGGCACAAAATCAACACGGACAAATACGCATACAAGCTGCGGTGGTTTGAGCGCGCCCGGCAGTTTTTCGACGAGCAGCTTGATCCCACACGGCCGGCCTTGTGGGTGGGGGACTTGAATGTATCGCCGGAGCCGATCGACGTCTACCATCCCGACCGCCGCATGAGCGATCCTGATTTTCACATCGACGCGCGAAACGCATACAAAGAGACCGTGGCGTGGGGGTTCACTGACGTCTTTCGGAAGCTCTATCCCGACCGCGTTCAGTACACCTACTGGGACTACTTTCGCAACGCGTTTCAGAACAACTGGGGATGGCGCATCGACCACATTCTCGCAACCGCTCCGCTTGCGGAGAGGTGCAGGGCAACCGAAGTAGACCTTGAGCCGCGCCGGGGAGCGAACGCTTCTGATCACACTGTCGTGTGGGCGGAGTTCGATCTTTGATTAGGGAGCCAGGTTTGCCCAGGGGTCACTCCAGCGCGGATCTCGCATCATCTCGCGGTCTGTGAGCGACTTTAGGAACTCGATGAGGTCCCGTTTGTCAGCCTGAGTCAGCTGAAACGGCCGCAGTATCCGGGTCTTATTGACGTGACTGTGCGTGCCTCCCGACGCATAGTGATCAATCACAGCTTCAAGCGTTGGTATGCTGCCGTCGTGCATGTACGGTGCGGTGACTTCAATGTTTCGCAACGTCGGTGCGCGAAACCTGCCCAGATCTTCACTGCGCTTCGTGTGCTCGTGGATACCGCGATTGGGAGCCGCGTACGCAGATACGCCAGTGTTGAAGAACGGTGCTTGATCCTCCATGCTCGATGGTTCGCTTCCTCGAACCCGGACGGAGCTGAAGTTCCACCCGCCGTGACACTGAAAACATCCGGCACGTTCGCTTGATGAAAACAGGAGCTCTCCTCGTTTGGCTGCATCGGAGATCGCGCCAGGATCGCCACCCCAGCGGTAGCGGTCGTAGGGGGAACGCATGGACACAATCGATCGCTCAAATGCGGCAATCGCTCTGGCTACGTTCGGAAGGTTCACGGGATCCGGTCCTGAAAACGCCTTCGCAAACAGCCGCTGGTACAGAGGGTCGGTTCTTAAAACGTTGAGAAATTCGTCTTCATTCCCCTTGAGGCCCAATTCAACAGGATGCTCCCCCAGCATTGGCACGAGCGCTTGCTCTTCGAGCGAGTTGAGCGCCGGATGCGCCCACGTCAGCGCCGGCGCATAAGCCGCGTTGACAAGACTCATGCTGCTTCTGGGGTGCAGTTGTCCAGTGGTTCCTTCCGCGCGGGCGCGCCCATCGCTGAACGCAAGGTCCTGGCGATGACAACTCGCACAGGACTGCTTACGATTTACCGACATCCGCTTGTCGTAGAACAGATGGCGTCCGAGTTCGACTTTTGGCGCAGACATCGGATTGTCAGACGGAACGGGTGGCGGGGGAAAGCCCTTTGGAAGATTCCAGTCCCACTCACTCGCGAGGGCCGTCGCGGCAACGACAATCGAGCCAATGTAGCGGCAGTTCATACGGGCACCACCGCACCCGTCTGCGATGTATCGTAGCCTGCGAGCACTTCCAGCTTTCGTCGCAGTGTGGCGCGATGAAGAACGTCAAGGAACGCCTTCACTGCGGGCAGTTCGCTGGTGCGCTTCCGCATCACCAGATCGTAACGGGCGCCCTGAACGGGGATAAAGTCCAGGCCGAACGTTCGGGCGGCGGATCGGGTTGCGATGCACGCGTCTGCGCCTTCTGAAAGAACCTGGAATGCGGCCGGCAGGTGGCCCAACGCAATGCGCTCATAACCATCTACCTTTGCTGAGGTAAGACCCGCGTCGCCGATCAATCGGTCGAGGAGTGCGCGGCTTCCCGAACCTGGCTCGCGATTCACAAGCCGAACTCCGCGCCGGCCGAGGTCATCAGCTTTCCGGATGCATTTCGGATTCCCGGAGCGGACGACGAAACCTTCTTCCCAATGCGCAAAAGTAACGATCAGCAGCTCCTCTCCAGCGAGATGCTCCCGTATATAGGGAATGTTGAACTCGCCCGACGCAGGGTCCTGCAGGTGTGAACCTGCGATGTGCACCTTGCCTTGCTTCAGCCAGGCCAGAGCACGCTTGCTCGATGCGGCAGCGGACACGAGATCGACGCCGGCAACGCGCCCTACGATGCTTGACACAAGACTCATGGCCGGGTCGCAACCTGCGAGAAGAAGCCGCTTGCTTGCAGCATCAGTTTTCGAGAACACGGACAACTCCGCACGGTTGCGGGCGCGGCCCCCTCGCCTGACTACGCCATCGGCCTCGGGCAGGAAAGTCGCAATGCCCGGGACAGGAACACTTAACCACTTCGACCCAACCTGGCAAACCCGGACTGCCTGACCATCAAACGGGACTTCATCGCTGAGCACCTCGGCGGTAAGTGAGTCGGGAGATCGGTGGGCCGACGAGCGCAACGAGAAGAGCTCATCGACAGTCACTTCAAGGGCTTCCGCGAGGTGAAGCGCCACTTCGGTGTTCGGGATGTAGGTGCCGGCTTCGATCGCGTAGATCGTTTGACGGCTGACGTTAACGCGCCGAGCCAGGTCCGCGGCCGCAATACCCCTACTTTTGCGTAGCTGAGCCAATCGATTTTCGACGCTGGCTTTCGACACGAGTCACTTCCTCAGCTGAACCACGTCGAGGGTCGTCAGCATCCGCACTGACCGCGCGCCTGGGTTGTCCTTCGGGACAATTAGGCGAAACCGGCCCTGCGCTCCGAACAGTGGCTTGCCATTCGCTGTATCCGCCAGCAGAATCTCATTGTCAATGAAGGTAGGATCCAATTCAGCGAGCGAGAACACGACCTGATATCCGTCCCCGGCCTGCGCGAGCAGATAACCCGCGAGTGCCTTCCCGCGCAACGCTGTACCTTGCGGAGCACCTGCACGTTTCAGCACCTCGTGCACCCATACGCCCTCGTACACTGTCTCGATGCCATCGGCCGTTGTCCTAACGGTAGCTCGCGGCATCTTCGCCAGTTCTCCGGCCGTCAGCGTCAACGGTTGCTTTACCGCTCCTGAGACCTGGACAGCATCGTCAGCGTACGCCGCCCAGATAAGCAGAACACTGAGACAGAGACGTCGAGCATTCATCGCGCGTTCATACCGCCGTGTGTAGTGTTAAAACGACGCTGTCATGTTAACATGTCTTCTTCGCGAGCATTGGGTACTCCGAACTGTCGATTATGTTTTCTCGACTCAATCTGCTGTGCCTGTGGTTCGGCTTGTCCGCAGGGCTGCTCGGGCAGCAGCGCTCGGCACTGGTCGACTGGCTGGCCGCCGTCCAAACGATCGAGAGGCGCCTGGACAGCGATGCGACTGCCGACGTGCGTGGCGAGCTCCAATCTCTACATCGGGAGATTGCGGCATGGAACGCTGGCCGTCCTGACGCACGTGTTGATCTTCCGGAGCCGCCGAGCGAGCTCACGAATTTGTCTGCACTGCAGGGCCACATCGCCGCACTGCGGCGTGGAGTGGAAGCCGCCGAGCGGGCGCGTCCCGGCAGCGCTTTCTATGCAGGAAGAGTCGAATTGAACGTCACGGCAACGCCGCTCCAGTTTCCGACCGCTGTAACGCTGGACGAGGCCGAGTATCGACTTCGAAATCTGCCCAAGGTCGCTGATGCCCTTAATCTGCTTCCCGGCGTCACGATTCAGAAGATTGGCCCCCGCAACGAACGAGGCGTGTATGTCCGAGGGTTCGATTTCCGGCAGGTTCCCTTGTACATGGATGGGATTCCCGTATACGTTCCTTACGACGGATACGTGGATCTGGATCGCTTTCTGACCTACGATGTGAGCGAGATTCAGGTTGCAAAAGGATTCACCTCACCGCTGTACGGTCCCAACGCAGTCGGCGGGGCGATCAACATGATCTCGAAGGCTCCAAACTCCCGGTTGAACATGGACCTCGGCACCGGTTCTGCATCAGGCGATCAGGTGCACGGTTTCCTGAATGCAGGCACGCGCTTCCGGCGCTTCTGGGCTCAAGCGAGTGTGGCGTGGTTGAGCAGTGACAGCTTTCCTTTGTCGCATCGGTTCCAAACGACGCCATTGCAGCCGGACCTGAACCGGCGGAACGCACAGCAAAGTGACAGCAGAGGACGCATTCGGGTGGCGTGGACGCCGAATGAGCACGAGCAGTACACCTTTACGTATGCCAGGCAGGCAGGCGAGAAAGGCAATCCTCCCTACGCCGGCATGGACCCTGCTGTGCGACCGAGATATTGGCAGTGGCCACAGTGGGACAAGGAGAGCCTCTACTTCATCGCGAATAAGGCGCTCGGCGAGCCTGGTTACCTGCGTGCGCGCTTCTACTATGACAAGTTCAACAACCTGCTGTACGCATTTGACAATGCAAATTACAACAGCAGGAACCTTCCATCCTCCTTCATCAGCCCGTACGATGACGACACGTACGGCACGATTGTGGATTCTGGCGGCAGAGTCGGTGCTCACGCATGGCAGGCGTCTTTGTACTTCAAGGACGACACACACCGCGAAGGTAATGTGGGCGAGCCACCTCGGACCTTTCGCGATCAGACGTACTCCATAGGCCTGCAGGACACGCTTAAGCTCGGCAGACGCACCTCGGCTGTTCTGGGCTTTAGTGCGGACCACCTGCGGGTGCTCAATGCACAGAACTTTATCTCGGGAGCTGTTTTGCCATTCCCAGGGGCGGCTGTTTGGGCTTATAACCCCCAGGTTGGCGTCTTCCACGCTCTGACCGAGTCTGGCAAAGTCCGGTTTACCTACGCGCGCAAGACCAGGCTGCCTACGATTAAGGACCGATATTCGTACCGGCTCGGACAGGCAATCCCCAATCCCGATCTCCGTGAAGAGCGTTCCGACAACCTCGAAATCGGATACACGCAACTGCTCGGACTGCGAACGTTCCTCGAAGCAGCGGGATTCCAAAGCCAGGTTTCCAACTCGACGCAACGCTTCTTCGTGCAGCCGAACGTCTTTCAGTTGCGGAATCTGGGCGAAGCTCGTTATCTCGGGGGCGAGCTTGGAATTCGAACGTCCATAGGGGACGCACTGCAAGTCTGGACGAACTACACGTATCTGAGCCGTCGTAATCAGACTGCGCCCGCAATCATCGTCCTTGACACGCCTCGCCATAAGGTCTACTCGATGGCGAGATACTCGCTTCACAAGCGGGTGACGGCGTTCGCGGATTTTACTTACGAGGGGGGCCGATGGGCGGCCAACGATGCGGGCCGGGTGCTTCAGGCTGGCAGCTTTGGCGCCGCCGGCGTGGGTGGCTCGGCGAGCCTGTATCGGGCCGTTGAACTACAGTCGGGAGTTAACAACCTTTTCGATCGTAACTACGTCTATGTGCCCGGTTACCCCGAAGCCGGTCGCAACTGGTACGTCAATCTCCGATATCGCTTCTGATGTCAGCACGGTCCAGAATCGCTGTGCTGGGCGCCTGCTCCTTGTTATTCAGCGCCTGCGGTGGCACGCAGCGAGCCGACCCTGCGTCCGTAACGATTGCGGCCGCGGCCAACCTCACCGGAGTCATGGACGACATCGCCCGAGCCTTCGAGCGCGAAACGAGCGCGCGTGTTGTTGTCAGCTATGGCTCGACGGCCCAGCTCGCTCAGCAGATCGAACACGGGGCACCTTTCGACGTGTTTGCCGCCGCCGACACCGAACACATCGACGCACTCATCGAACGTGGGAAACTACAGCGGGAATCGCGAGCGATCTACGCGCGCGGTCAACTCGTACTCTGGAGCCCGAACCCGGCTCTGCGGGTCGGAAGCCTGGAGGATCTCACGCAACCCCGGGTACGGTTCATCGCCATCGCCCAGCCGCGCCTGGCACCCTACGGGCGAGCCGCCGTAGAAGCGCTCAAGGCAGCGGGAGTCTGGGACCGGATCCAATCGAAAGTCACGTACGCCAACAGCATCAGCATGGCCAAGCAATATGCCTCATCGGCAAACGCTGACGTAGCCTTCACGGCCCTATCGCTGGTCCTGAAGGAGGGGCATGGGGCGGCGATCAGGATCGATCCCCGGCTGTATCGGCCTCTCGATCAGGCTCTTGCGATCACAACGATGGCACGTCACGGGGAGTTGGCACGTCGATTCGCACAATTCCTCCTCGGCAAGAGCGGGCGATCGGTTTTCGCCAAGAACGGGTACCTTCTCCCGTGACGCGAGCCTGACCTGTCTGACCTGCGGATCTGCAGGCGGGTGCCCCGAAACCGGGTCGAGCGTCGGGACGGAACGCCCGGAACCGGCTGACTTTTCTTCAAGTGGCACAGAACCGCGGTGCTCCGCCACCGTCTCAAGGCTGGATGGAATGGACAGACGCAGAGGCCGTCGCACTGGCCCGTGCAGGTGACCCGGACGCTTTT
>DASQEG010000239.1:0-3520 GCA_035633775.1 Bryobacteraceae bacterium | reverse complement strand
ATGCCGGACGATAAGGGTAAGCTCGAGATTGTCTTCCAGCCCGCCCAGATGCCCGTCGTCGCCGAAGTACACTTCCAGGGCAATAGCGCGATCAGCGGGCCGGTGCTGCAGCAGGCCGTTGGCCCTACCGCGGTCGGCGCAATCTACACCGAAGAACGTTTCCGTCAGGTCCTGGACCGGACAGTGCGCCCGGCGTACGAGGCCCTGGGCCGGCTCCGCGCGGCATTTTCCCGAATTGAGACCCGGCCCGCGTCCGGGGTAAAAGGTCTTGCCGTGACGGTGCATGTCGTTGAAGGTGAGCAGTACAAGCTGAATGCTGTGCGCCTTACCGGACCCGTGGCCGACGACAAGTCACTGATGAAGGCCGGCGGCTTCGCACTCAACGCCGTTGTGAACATGAAGGCAGTGGACGAAGGCACCGATCGAATCGAGCGAGTCCTGAAGAAGAGGGGCTATCTGAGTGCCCGCTCGGTCGTCGAGCGCAAACTGGACGACGGGGCAAAGTTGGTGGATCTGGCCATCGAGGTGGATCCCGGCCCGCAGTACAAGATGGGCACGCTAACGATCGAAGGTCTCGACATTCAAACCGAACCCCACATCCGCAAGATGTGGGCACTGAAGCCCAATCAGCCGTTTGATGCCGAGTATCCCGACGCCTTCGTGGCGCAGATGCCGGAGGTCCTCGACAACCTGGGGAAGACACGCGCGGCCGTGAATCCGGACTCCGGGACTTTGAAGGTCGACGTCGTGCTCCTTTTCACCGCTCCCGAGAAGAAGAAGCCGAACAGTCCGACTCCCTAAGCGGCAGCTTCGGCTGCAATCTCCCAGTGCGGCGTCGGCTCGTTCTCGATCACAATGGCCGCGGGCACTCGCTCCTGCAGGAGCAGTTCTGTTGCCAGCACCTGAGGTTCGGCGTGGAAGTAACGGCGGAGAGGTTCTCCGCAGAGCAGATTGCAAATTGCGAGCAGGGTCATTCCCTGATGATGCGCCATCCAGGATCGGACCACCTGGCGCTGTCCTGACCTGTAGTCGATCGCCTCGCAGAAGCCGAAGTCCCCAAAGCAGAGATTCTCCAGCGATCGGAGATTTGCAACAGCGGCATGAGGATCGACGGCGAGCGCAAGGAACGATGAATAGGGAGAAACCACCGGAGGTTCGCCTTCGCTGCCTTTCATCGCCAGCTCAGCAACGCCAAAGGCGTGATAGCCGTAATCGGTATCCGGCCCGCCCTGCACGCACCCGCTTTCTGAGATACCCCATGGGATGCGAAGCCGGCGAACCGCTTTGCGCTGCGCTCTGACCGCAGCTTCCATGCTGTCCTGCAGAATGGTTCCGGGATGATGTTTCATCCAAAGCGCCGGCATCAGGTACTCGAACATGGTGCCGGTCCACGACAGCAGCACCCTCTCACCGAAGCACAACGTGTGACGACGGCCGAGGTGGAACCAGGCCTCCTGCGGAATGTCTCCCTTGGCGATCGCGGTGAACGACGCAATGCGCGATTCCGACGCGAGCAGGTCGTAGCTGGACGGCTCGGTGATGCCCGTATCCACATCGCAGCCGACAGAGAGAATCTTCTTGCGTTTCTGAAACAGGAATGCGAAATCCATGGCCGAGGCCAGTGCATCGCACTCCGCGGCTACGGCCTGTAGTTGTGCCCGCAGGTCGTCAGGGGCAGGCGCTTTGATGCGCCTCCTGCGTTCGGCCAGTTCTTCGGTCCAGAATCCGGGTTGAGACTCGAGCGCAGCCTCCTGTTCGATGTCGTGCAGCCCCTGCTGTAGCAGGTCAGCAGATGGCGGGGTCTCGATGAGAGCCAGCGATGCCTGTTTCAAAGTCCAGAGGCAGGCAAGGAGGTTGCCGCTGTCCACCGTTGATACAAACCGGGGTTCCATGATTCGCAGCGTTTCGTTCGAATACCAGTTCAGGACGTGTCCTTGGTAGGTTTCGAGGCGCCGCACGGTCGCGAGCGTTCGCTTTGCTGACTCGGCGAACTCAGTTGCAGTCAGCCAGCCGAACTCCAGCGCGGCGACGTAAGCATTGAGCAGGAAGCCGAGATTGGTGGGCGACAGGCGCTCCGCCGCTGCCCCGCTTTCGCGCACGGAGTCCGGGATCAGCCAGTGATTTCCTTCGTTCGAGAACTGGCGGAAGTATCGCCACGTCCGTAGTGCTGCGGAGCGCAGGAACTGCACGTCTTTGTCGCGAAGTGCTGCGGAATTCCGGCGCGGAGCGCGGTTCAGCCACGCCGACAGGAATCGGGCACCAAACCAGAGGGCAAGAACGGGCGCAGCGGCAACCATCGCAGCCGGGCGGACGAGGAACAGAGCCCCTCCGATCCCGAGCGCCAGAACCGGTGACCAGGCCAGGTAAACGTCTACAGTGGCTGTCCGCGTCCGCGCATTCTCGGCCTCCGCGGCGGTCTCCCACTCCAGCAGCTTCTTGCGCGTGACGAATACACGCATCACCGAACGGCCGATCGCATCGATCGACAGCATCGCCTGATGAAGCAGGAACACAATCTGCAGGAAGGCGAGCGCGTGGCCCTTCGCAAATGCCAGAGCTGTCTCTCTGGCCCAGGCACGGACGAGAACCAGTTGCCGTGGAACACGCAGCAGACTGAAGAACAGATGCGCCCAAACGGGCATAAGGAGCATGGCGACGCTGATCAGAGTCCAGCGCAGCGGATCTCCCGTGAAGAGAAACCACCCTGCGAGCAGCAGCGCCAGCGTTGCCGGCTCGAACAGGCTACGGCGGAGGTTGTCGAGGATTTTCCAGCGCGAGATGACGCTGATTGGATTGCTGATGATTCTGCCCTCGTTGTCGGGAACGCGCGGCAGCAGCCAGCGCATGATCTGCCAGTCGCCACGGACCCAGCGATGCTTACGGCGGCTGTACGCGCTGAAGTGCGACGGGTAGTCGTCGATCAGCTCAATGTCGCTTACCAGGCCTGCGCGTGCGTATGCCCCCTCGATCAAATCATGGCTGAGCAGCGCATTTTCCGGGAACCTGTGGTCCAGTGCTGCACGAAGAGCATCGACGTCGTAGATGCCTTTGCCGACGAAGCTTCCCTCGCCGAAGAGGTCCTGATACACATCCGAGACAGCGTGAGTGTAGATATCGAATCCTGTCTGTCCCGAAAAAAGACTTGCGAGCCGGCTGCTGGACGCTGAATCGATGCTGATGCCAACGCGCGGCTGCAGAATTCCGTAGCCATCCACAACCATCTTCGTTTCCGGATGGACAACCGCGCGATGCAGGGGGTGGGCCATGGTGCCAACCAGCCGGTGTGCAGCGCCACGAGGCAACTGCGTATCGGCGTCGAGCGTGATGACATACCGAACGCGTGGCAGCACCGAGGTGTCGCCCACCTTGACCGGAAAGCTGTCGGAGCCTCCACGCATGAACTGGTTGAGATCCAGCAGCTTTCCGCGCTTTCGCTCCCAACCCATCCACCGATCTTCCGAGGGGTTGTAAATGCGATGCCGATGGAAGAGCAGAAACATCTCGCCATACCGCTCGTTCA
>DASQEG010000238.1:0-2829 GCA_035633775.1 Bryobacteraceae bacterium | reverse complement strand
GCGAAAATCTGCTGACCATTCTGCTTCGTGTCACCCCCGTCGAGCCGGCTGGCGAGAGGCAGTACTTCGTTCAGCGCATTCGAGTTCCCGCCGTTGAGGAAGACAGCAAGGGCGATGCCTACCTGCAGGGCAGTTTTGATGCGGGTGAAGGCAAGTACAAGGTTCAGTGGCTGATGCGGGACCGGACGGAGCGCGTCTGTTCGTCTACCTGGGACGTCGATGCCGTTCTGCCGCAGCGCGACAAGCAGATCGCTCTCGCGCTGCAGCCCGGTGAGATTCGCCAGTCTGACCGCGAGCAGTTCAAGGACGAGCCGCCCGTGGCCCGATCGGCTGAGGAACCGCCGCTCAACATCAAGGTCCTCGTGAACTTCGCGCCTCAGAATGCCAGGTCCTCAACGCTGCAGCCGCTGGATACGTCAGCCCTGGTCTCCATTCTCCGGAACATTGCCCGCGATCCCCGCATTGGCAGGTTCAGTGTCGTCGCATTCAACCTGCACGAGCAGCGCGTGCTGCACCGGCAGGACAACGCTGAGAAAATCGACTTCCCTGCTCTCGGCGAGGCCCTCGAGTCGCTGGACCTTGGCACTGTAGATCTTAAGCGGCTAAGCCACAAAAACGGGGATACGGAATTCCTCGCCGGACTTATTAAGGAAGAAGTCGGAGCGGCAGCGGCGCCGGATGCGGTTGTATTTGCGGGCCCGAAGGCAATGCTGGACGAGAACATCCCCCAGGAGTCCCTGCGTGAGATCGGGGGCCTCAATTACCCCGTTTTCTACATGAACTACAACCTGCAGCCGCAAAACGTGCCGTGGAGCGACACGATTGGCAAGGCTGTGAAGTTCCTCAAAGGGCAGGAGTACACTATCAGCAAGCCGCGTGACCTGTGGTTCGCGGTCACAGAAATGGTTTCTCGCATCTCTAAATGGAAACAGGGTCGCCGGTCAGCTACGTCTTCTGAGTAGAGACAATGCGTTGCATCTTCGTCCTTCTGGTTCTGGCGCTGCTCCCTGCAGCCGCCCAGAAGCCGCTTACCCGCGACCTGCGCGACCAGAGTCTGGCTCCGTACGTTAGCTCTCCTCAGCCGATCGTGGACCGAATGCTCGACATGGCGGGGGTCAAACCTGGAGAGACTGTATACGACCTCGGATGCGGCGACGGACGAATCCTGATCACCGCCGCGAAACGCTACAAGGCGAAGGGCGTAGGCATCGAACTGTCCGACAAACTGGTGAAAATGACGGGTGATCAAATCAAGCGCCTGGAACTCGGCGACCAGATCACAATCCGTCAGGGTCACCTGCTGCACGTGGATCTCAGCCCGGCGGACGTGGTCACCCTATATCTCGAAACCAGCTCAAATGAGATGCTCCGGCCGAATCTGGAGAAGTATCTCAAACCAGGTGCGCGCGTCGTATCACACGACTTCGAGATTCGGGGCTGGAAGCCTGTCAAGGTCGAACGCATCATGGCGTTTAACCGCGATCACACCATCTTTCTCTACCTCATCCCTGTATCGCTGAAGAAGAAGTAAGCGCTTCGGCTACGCTACAAGTTGATGCAATTCGACGTCGCCGGGGTTGGCTTGAACGCCACCGACACGCTGATTCTCGTACCCAGATTCCCGGCGTATGCCGGGAAGATCGCGTTTTCGCGGGAGATGCTCAGTCCTGGAGGCCAGGTTGCCAGCGCTATGGTGACCTGCGCACACCTGGGATTACGCACACGATACATCGGCACCGTCGGAGATGACGACCGAGGACGAGTGCAACTCGAGAGCCTCCGCGGATCGGGAATCGACCTCACCCATGTGCAGGTCCGGCGCAACTGCCCGAATCAAACCGCCTACATCGTCATCGACGAGTCGACCGGTGAGCGGACTGTGCTCTGGAGCCGGCCTGACTGTCTTCGTCTCGAACCGTCGGAGATCACTGACGAGATGATCGCCACGGCCAGGCTGCTGCACATCGACGGCCACGACACGCCCGCGATTGCGAAGGCGGCGTCCATTGCGCGCCGCCACGGCATCCCCGTGACGGTGGACGTGGATACGATCTATCACGGCTTCGATCAGGTCCTGCCGAACGTCGACTACCTGATCGCGAGCAGTGAATTCCCCGGGCAGTGGACCACCGAGCATGATCACTTCACCGCTCTGACGGCTCTGCAGGAGGAGTACGGCATGAGAGTCGCAGCAATGACTCTGGGAGCTCACGGCGCGCTGGCACGTGTAGATGGAAGGTTCGTCTACTCCCCGGCGTTCGTGGTGAACTGCGTGGATACGACCGGAGCCGGCGACGTATTTCACGGTGCATTCTGTTATGCGGTACTGCAAGGCATGGAGACCCGCGAGGCGCTGGATCTGGCGAACGCCATGGCCGCGCTGAACTGCACGGCTGTAGGAGCGCGCGGCGGTGTTGCCACGCTCCAGGAGGCACGGGCTCTCATGCATCGTGCCGAGCGTCGTTCCCACAGAGACTACGAAACAGGCGCAGCCCGTCCGGTCTCAGTATGATCCCTCTGCGCGACACTCAGCCGAGCAGCTCGGTCCCGGTGGTGACGCTGGCGCTGATTGCGGTCAACGTGGCCGTCTTTCTGCACCAGATCAGCCTGGACAGCTGGCAGCTGAACCAGTTCATCGCGCATTACGGTGTCATCCCCGAGCGCCTGCAGAACACCGACCTGATCACCTCCATGTTTCTGCATGGCGGGTGGATGCATCTGATCGGCAACATGTGGTTCCTTTGGATCTTCGGCGACAACGTCGAAGATGTTCTCGGCCGCTGGAAGTACATCCTGTTCTACCTGGCCAGCGGAGTTGCCGCGGCGCTC
>DASQEG010000237.1:0-7082 GCA_035633775.1 Bryobacteraceae bacterium | reverse complement strand
GCCGGCTTTGTGAAGTGTCCCTGACCGACGCATCAGGCGTCCGCCACAGTATCGAGGTACGAGCGGATTCGCTGTACGAAGCAGTAGCCGCCGGTCTTCGCGATCTGCGTGCGTCGGGATTGACACCGGTCACTGCGGGTCCGGCGACTACGGTCAGCGTGCGAGTCAAAGCGGCGCCGGAGTCGGAACACACCGTCACTCTGCGGCAGGTCGAAAGCTGGCTCAAGGGAGGATCGAAGTCGCCGCAGGAACGGCTGACGAAAGACCGCGTACGGCAGATTTTTGAAGGGGCCTAATAGCATGAGGCGGGCTGGGCGGCCTGAACCGGACCGCCCAGCCTCGAAAGAACAAGTCCTAAGCCGTGCGGGCGGCTTCGGACTTGTCGCCCGAGATCGCAGCCTGTGCGGCCGCAAGGCGGGCGATCGGTACGCGGTACGGCGAGCACGATACGTAGTTCATGCCCACGCGGTAGCAGAACTCAACCGAACTGGGTTCGCCGCCGTGTTCACCGCAGATCCCAATTTCGAGATCAGAACGCGTGTTGCGTCCGGCCTCGACGGCCATCTTGATCAGCTTGCCAACGCCTTCCTGATCGAGCACGCCGAACGGGTCGGCTTTGAAGATCTTCTTCTGCTCATAGTCCTTCGAGAACTTCGTATAGTCATCGCGCGACAGACCCATCGTCGTCTGCGTCAGATCGTTCGTGCCGAAGGAGAAGAACTCGGCTTCACGTGCCACCTGGTCGGCGAGCAGCGCGGCCCGCGGAATCTCGATCATGGTGCCGATCATGTACTTCTGATCGCTCAGACCGCCTTTCTCGAGCACCTCTTCGGCAACCCGCTTCACGATCGCCTTCTGGTGTTCGAGCTCCTGCACGGAGCCGATCAGCGGGATCATGACTTCCGGAATGACCGTCTTGCCCTTCTTCGCAACCAGCACCACGGCCTCAAAGATGGCCCGGGCCTGCATCTCGGTGATCTCCGGATAGGTGATTCCGAGTCGGCAGCCGCGGTGGCCAAGCATGGGGTTGAACTCGTGCAGCTCTTCCACGCGCTTCAAAAGGACGGGCAGCACGTTCTTCAGGTTCTTCGTTTCTGCTCCGAAGTTGGCATAGCGCTGCGCCATCGCCTTCTTCACTTTAACGTCAGCCGCTGGAAGCTTGGCGATGTCCACCATCAGCTCTTCGCGCTTGGGCACGAACTCATGTAGCGGCGGATCGAGCGTACGGATCACCACCGGGAAGCCGTCCATCGCTTCGAACAGACCAGCGAAGTCCTTGCGCTGCATGGGCAGCAGCTTGGCCAGAGCCTTGCGGCGATCCTTCTCGCTCTCGGCGAGGATCATCGCCTGCACGAGCGGAAGCCGGTCTTCGGCGAAGAACATGTGCTCGGTGCGGCAGAGTCCGATGCCCTCGGCACCGAACGCACGGGCAGCCTTGGCATCGCGCGGAATGTCAGCGTTTGCACGCACCCCGAAGTCGCCGCGGAACTTGTCCGCAAGCTTCATGAAGCGCGCGAAAACGGGCGAGTTCGGATCGGGGTCCTGCGTCTCGGCCTGACCCTGATACACGTCACCAGTGGTGCCGTTGAGCGAAACCCAGTCGCCTTCCTTGATCGTGATTGACTTGCCCTCGGTCTTTACGACGGCGCTCTTCCCGCGCTCGTTGATGGCGAGAGCACCGCAGCCGACAACGCAGGGAACGCCCATGCCACGGGCCACGACGGCCGCATGGGAGCTCTTGCCGCCGACAGCGGTCAGAATGCCCTTTGCAGCATCCATGCCGTGAATGTCGTCCGGCGTTGTTTCCTTGCGGATCAGGACCACCGGACCTTTGGCCGACATCGTGACCGCGTCCTCGGAGGTGAAGGCCAGACGGCCAACAGCTGCGCCGGGCGAGGCGTCGATGCCGACAGCCAGCTTCGTCAGCTTCTTCAGGCTCAAGGGATTGAACACAGGGTGCAGCAGCTGATCGAGCTGTGCCGGGACCACGCGCTGAACCGCCTGCTTTTCATCGATCAGGCCTTCTTCCTGCATCTCCACCGCAACGCGAACGGCTGCGGGACCCGTGCGCTTGCCGTTGCGGGTCTGCAGCATGTACAGCGTGCCGTCCTGCACGGTGAACTCAAAGTCCTGCATGTCCTTGTAGTACTGCTCAAGGCGCTGCGTGATCTCGAAGAGCTGGTTGTAAACGTCAGCGTTCCAGGCCTCGAGCTCGCTGATGGGCGACGGTGTGCGGATGCCCGCGACGACGTCTTCGCCCTGTGCGTTGACAAGAAACTCGCCGTAGAATGTCTTCTCGCCCGAACCAGGATCGCGCGTGAAGCCGACCCCGGTGCAGGAGGTCTCGCCCATGTTGCCGAACACCATCGTCTGGATGTTGCAGGCCGTGCCGAGCCGGTCGTCGATCTTCTCCATCTTCCGGTAGTAGGAAGCCTTCGGCGCCCACCAGGAGTTGAACACGGCGTTGCGCGACATGATCAGCTGTTCCTTCGGATCCTGTGGGAAGTCGCGCCTGGCGTACTTACGGACGATCTTCTTGTAGTCGGCAATGATGGCTTGCAGATCGGCGGCCATCAGTTCGGTGTCGTTCTTGATCTTGCGCTTCGCCTTGCGGTGGTCGAATGCTTCGTCGAAATGCTCCATCTCGATGCCCATCGCGACTTCACCGAACATCTGGATGAACCGGCGATAGCAGTCATAGGCGAAGCGCGGGTTGTCCGTCTTGCGCGCGAGGCCGTCGGTGGTCTCATCGTTCAGCCCGAGGTTGAGGATCGTGTTCATCATGCCGGGCATCGAGAACTTCGCGCCCGAGCGAACACTGAGCAGCAGCGGATTCTCCGGATCGCCCAGCTTCATGCCGGTCAACTCTTCCAGCCGGCTGACGGCCTTCCAGATCTGCTGGTCCACTTCTTCGGGGACGGTCTGGTTGTTGTCGAAGAACAGATTGCAGACATCGGTAATGATCGTGAAGCCGGGAGGAACCGGCACACCCGCGCGGCTCATCTCGGCAAGGCCGGCACCTTTGCCGCCCAGCGTGTCCTTCATCGTCCCGTCGCCGTCGGCCGTTCCCCCGCCGAACACATAGACGTATTTGTTTGCCATCAGCGTCTCCTTGCAAATTACTGCGTAGTTACGACGATTTCGGAGAAGTCTGCAATCGTCGAGAACTCGGTGATGAGGCTGCTCAACAGAGCTAGCCGGTTGCGCCGGATACGCTCATCGGGAGCGTTCACCAGCACTTTGTCGAAAAATTTGTCGATAGCCGGCCGCAGCGAAGCGATTCGGGTCAGCGCCTCAGAGTAGGTCGCACCTTCATCCAGCTTCACCGAGGCCATCGCGGCGCTCAACTCGCGTTCAGCTTCTTCGGTCAGCAGCGAGGCGTCGACTTCCACATCGCCGGTGAAGCTCTCTTTCCGCAGGATGTTCTGGATGCGCTTGAAACTCGCCGCCAGCGGTTCGAAATCTGCCGTCGGGCGAACGGCTCGCAGAGCCTCCAGCCGCATCAGTGCGTCCTTCAGATCCTCACGCTGTACTGCGAGCACCGCATTCACTTCGTCGTAGCGGAAACCGCGCACATCGCGGAAGTAGTACCGGGCGCGGTCGAGCATAAACTCCGACAGCTGTTCGTGCGAACCAAGAAGTTCAGATACCCGCAGCCGGATACCCGCTTCGACAAGGATGCGCACGACTCCCTGAGCAGCGCGGCGTAAAGCGAAGGGATCCCTCGACCCCGTCGGCATCAGGCCGACCTCGAAGCAGCCGCGGAGAGTATCGGCCTTATCGGCAAGCGCCACCCCCTGCCCCGTTGGGGTTGACGGAATCGCGTCGTCCATGGCAGCGGGTTTGTAATGCTCATAGACCGCACGCCAAACCTCTTCCGGCTCACCCGAGGCCCTTGCGTAAAGGCCCCCCATGACTCCCTGCAGCTCGGTAAACTCCTTCACCATCTCAGTCGTCAGATCGCACTTGGCAAGCTGCGCGGCGCGAACCGCGAACTGATCGTTGGCACCTGCCGAAGCGGCGATGTTCCGAACCAGGCCAACCGTCCGCTCCACCTTGCCGTGGTACGAACCGAGCTGCGCCTGAAACGTGACGTTGCGCAAATCCTCCAGCCGATCTGCGAGGGGCCGCTGCACGTCCACGCTCCAGAAGAAACGCGCATCGTTGAATCGCGCCCGCAGCACGCGCTCGTTGCCATGGCGAACAAGGCCGTCAGGATCGCCTGATGTGTTCATCACGGCGACGAACTCAGGTTTCAGACTCCCATCGGGATTACGAACCGCGAAGTAGCGCTGATGGTGCCGCATCACCGTGGTGAGTACTTCCTGCGGCAGCTGCAGAAACTCACGGTCGAAGCTGCCGCGGATCGGTGTAGGGAACTCGGTGAGGTACACCAGCGTGGTGAGCAGTGCATCGTCAGGCGAGACGTCTTCGGCGAGCGCAGCCTGAATGCGTGCGCGTCGTTCGTCGGCCCGGAGCAGCACGCCGTTGTCCCGCAGCACCTGCTCATAGCTTTCGATGGTCACTTCGGCTGACGGCTTGCCCAGTATGCGATGGCCGCTCGTGGCGTTCCCGGACCTCACGCCCGCAACTTCGAAGGGAACGACATCGGCACCGAGCAGCGCCACCATCCATCGAATGGGGCGGATGAAGCGTGTGCCGCTTTTGCCTGTCCAGTACATCGCCTTCGGAAAGGATGTTCCGGCAACGAAGGTGGGCAGCAGTTCCGTGAGCAAATCCAGCGACCGTCGACCCTCGACCTTCTTTTCGTAGCTGAAGTATGAGCCTTTCGACGTCTCGACCTGCGTCAGCTGATCGACCGTAACGCCCATCTTCTTCGCGAATCCCGCCGCGGCTCCCTGGCCGGAGGAAACGGGCGGTCCGGAGACGGAGCGAACTTCGTCTTCCTGCGCCTGACGCAAGCCCGACGCCAACAGGACGAGTCTTCTCGGTGTCGCTTCCACCCATTCAACTTGGCCGTCAAGCCGCTGCTCCTTCAGCAACGCGGTAAATCGCTCCCGCATGCCGTCGAGCGCTGGCTCAATCATCCAGTCCGGTATCTCTTCGGTTCCTATCTCGAGCAGGAACTTCAGGCCGTCAATCATGCGGCCACCGTCCCCGACTGGACCATCCAGGCCTGTGCGACACCGACCGCGAGCTTGCGAACGCGAGCGATCACGCCCACCCGTTCGGTCACGCTGATTGCACCGCGCGCGTCAAGCAAATTGAACGTATTCGAGCACTTCAGGACATAGTCGTAGGCGGCCAGAAGCGGGAAGCGCCTCTTCTCTTCGTAGTCGGCAAACGCGTTCAGCAGGCGTTGCGCTTCGGACTCATAAAGATCGAAGAGCTTCCAGAGTGCGCCTGTGTCGGCGAGCTCAAAGTTGTAGACGGAGTGCTGTAACTCGTCCGCGAGCCGCACCTTTTGATAGCGAACGCCAGGGGTCCACTCGATGTCGTAGATGCTTTCGGTGTTCTGCAGGAACCCGACCAGCCGCTCGAGTCCGTACGTGATCTCGGCCGGCACCAGATCCAGATCCACGCCGCCGCACTGCTGAAAGTAGGTGAACTGAGTGATCTCAAGGCCATCGAGCATCACCTGCCACCCGATGCCCCAGGCCCCGAGCGTCGGAGATTCCCAGTTGTCTTCCTCGAACTTGATGTCGTGCCGTGTGAGATCAATGCCAATCGCCTTCAGACTCTCCAGATAGAGGTCGAGCACGTCATCCGGCGAGGGCTTCAGAATCACCTGAAGCTGCTGGTGTTTGTATAAGCGATTGGGATTCTCACCGTAGCGGCCGTCTGCCGGGCGTCGGCTCGGCTGCACGTACGCAACACGGTACGGCTCCGTACCGAGAACACGAAGGAAGGTTTCGGGAGCCATCGTCCCGGCACCAACCTCCATGTCATACGGCTCGGTGACGACGCATCCGCGATCGCCCCAGAACTTCTTCAGAGTAAGAACAGTGTCCTGAAAGGTGGGCATGGATCAGAGGGTCTCGATGAGGGCAGCACTGAGCAGCCGGCGCTCGATGTGGTCCTGAATGGTCCGGACCATCAGCCGTCGCAGATCGGCTGCGGTTCGGGCGCTCCACTCACGCGGGCTTAGTTCAGCGACTGGGGTCCGCAACATCTCCTCCGCGAGCCTTAGGGACTCGGTGTTCAATCTGAGTTCCGGAAGAAGTCCGGAGAGCCGTACCGACCACAGGCTGAAGTAGTTCAGAGCCGGCCATGCCCGTTCCGCCGGAGCTTCCCGCAGGTAGCTGAGCACGGCCAGCAGCAATCGGAAAAACCGTTCATCCGGCGCATTCGGCGGCAGCAGCGCATCACTCGCCTCGGCCAGAAAGTCCAGCACAACACAACCGGCGTAATCGACCGTGATGGCCATCTGTGAACCGATCAGCTCCGCCCGATGCAGATTGAACAGTTCACGATTTTCACGTCCCGAGTACCACATCGTGACGTGAGAAAGCCTTTCCAGCCCCGCTCCGAACGAATTCTTCGTTTTACGCGCTGCCCGAGCCACGCCCCTGAGCTTCCCGCCGTCTCGCGTAAAGAAGCTGACCACCAGATCGGCTTCCCGCAACGGCCAGGTTCGGAGAACAAGTGACTCGCTCGCCTGCGACGGCATGAAAGATACATTCGGCGATGCGGTTGTTAAAGACCAAGATTATCACAGAGGGTATAGACGAAGAGCTTCAGGGGTTACGTGCCGCAGTGGTAAAGCACAGTCCGAGAGCCGCACCGCTCGGCCGCCTGGCGGGGTCACATCGGATTCGTCGTTGTAGAGTGGAGGTGCTCCCCCGTATATATGTACCGACTGCTTTCTACGACGCTTCTTCTGACCATGGCCGGCGTTGCCGCGCCCCGGCAGTCCGATATCTTCATCTACGGCTGTACTTCGGGCGCCATCGCTGCCGCTGTTCAGTCTGTACGCATGGGTAAGTCCGTCGTGATCGGGTGCCCTGAAAAACATCTTGGCGGGTTGACGGCCGGCGGACTCGGTTTCACGGACTCAGGCAATAAGGCTGTCGTCGGAGGCGTTTCGCGCGAGTTTTATCACCGGGTTTGGCAGCATTACA
>DASQEG010000236.1:0-1898 GCA_035633775.1 Bryobacteraceae bacterium | reverse complement strand
GGTTGATTGCGCAATAGGGACGTTTACCGGCTGGAACGTGCGGCACGCGCGCATCGGTCTTGAGCAGTACCTGCTCAGCAATACCGGCTCCTATTTGCCGTTCCCGCGAACGACTGCGGAACGGGCCCAGATAGGCGACCCGAGGCGTTCCATCCAGGAGCGCTACTCTGATCAAAATCAATATTTGGCGTGCATTGACGCGCGGTCGCAAGCCCTAATCTCGGCGGGTCTGTTGCTGCCGGGCGACAAGCAGTCGATCCGTGAAGCGGCTGCTCGCCATTGGCAGTGGCGCATGCAGCAGGTGCCATTGTTTACCTCGGCTCAGCGCGAATAACCAACGTGAAGCACACGAATGAAACCGCCGCGCCGGAATTCGCCCGTGAGGACGCCAGCGGGATGGCGCGCCTGCAGCAACTGGTTCAGAAGTGGAGGGTCAAAATGTCTACTGATCGTCGATTTACGTCCTCGTTCAACCACGTAGCGGTCGCCGTTCTGTCGATCTGCATCGCACTTCAAACAGCCTCAAGCATGCTCTGGGGGCAGGCAAACACGGCCACAGTCTACGGCACAGTGACTGACTCCTCCGGTGCCGTGGTCCCCAGTGCGAAAGTCACCCTCACCCGTGAAGACACAGGCCAGACGAGCGCCAAAGTCACAGAAGAAAGTGGTGATTTCGGCTTCACGTTCGTTCCTGTAGGGGTATACACCTTGCGCATCGATGCAGCCGGTTTCAAGTCTTACGTCAGCAAGGGTATTGCCCTGACCCCAGGACAGCAAATCCGCCAGAGTTTCACACTGGAGGTCGGGGCGCTAACCGAAACGGTCAACGTCGAGGGGGCCGCTCCTCTCGTGAACACGGTCTCCGGCCAGCAGCTGCAGAGCTACAACATCACTGACGCGCGGGAGCTTCCACTGCAGAACCGTAATGTCACTGGTCTGCTAAAGATCAATGCCGGTGTGGTGCCGAACGTGGGAGAGGAGGGCAGCGGAGTCAATCTGAACGGAATTGGACGAAACGGCACCATGTACACCGTCGATGGCACGAATGCGAGCGGCAACTCGGGCAGTAATAACCCCGGTACGTATCAGGGCGGCAACCTCATCGACCTGATGAGCGTTGAGGGTGTTGAAGCTGTAAGCGTGGTGAAGGGCGTCATTCCCGCCGAGTATGCGAACGCACTCGGAGGACAGGTGAATGTTGTTTCCAGATCGGGTTCGAACCAGTGGCACGGCAGCCTCTTCGAGAACCACCAAAGTAGTGCGTTCAACGCAAGGTTTCAGAGAGTCAGTCAGAAGCCACGTCTCACCTTCAATCAGTTTGGCGGTTCTCTCGGCGGACCGATTCGGCGGAACAGGATTTTCATCTTCGGCGATTACGAGGGATACCGGCAGTCTCAATCCAGTTTCGTTCAGGGCAATGTACCCACTGCGGAAATTCGCGAACAGCTCATTCGGGCTGTGCCGGATTACCAGTTGGCGCTCCAGGCATTTCCGTTGCCCAATCAACCTACAGCTCCTGGGGCCACAGTCGGAGCATTCGCAACGACGAAAAGAGCCCTCCGCAAGGATAACCACTACGACCTGAAGGGTGATATCGTCCTGACCACGAACAGCCGCCTTTCGATCTCCTATAGTTACGGGAGTCCGTACCGCACGATCCCCAATTCCACCATCGACAACGCACGCATATATCAGAACCGGCTGCATCGCGGCAACGTGAGCTACATAACGGGCGGCACGGACTGGACTTCGGAGAGTCGGTTCGGATACAACCGCACGATCCAGGACCGCATCGACGAATTTTTTAACCTGATCGACCCCAAACAGCCGAACGAAGCCATCGCGTTCGGCCGGCGTCTGCCTCGCCTCGCGACAACTCTGGGATGGAGCGGACCGGG
>DASQEG010000235.1:0-3569 GCA_035633775.1 Bryobacteraceae bacterium | reverse complement strand
TTCTTCGGACCGCTCCGTGTACATCTGTACCCCGATCGCGATCAGGACTACCAGAACCACCGTGCTGATGAAGATGACCCAGAGCAGCGAATATCTCGGCTCGGTGTGGTCATAGTTGTGCGGATGGTCCTCGGCATGGAGCTCTTCCCGAAACTCACCATGATCAGCGTGTGCCATCTAACTATTTGATTCTCCCTGAGCCCTATACGTTCTGGAAATGAAGCGCTTGTTCGAAGCGCGGATCGCCAACCGGCAGCAGCGCATGAGCGCGCATCCGATTCCAGAAAAACAAAGCGAACGAACTGCCAATCGCAACAGGCGCAGCCACATCCAGCCAGTGCAGTGCCACGCCGTGCTTCGAGAAGGTGGGCATCACCTGCCAGTACCAGTCAAGGAACTGGAAGGCGAGCAGCCAGTACGCCATGAACTTCAGCACCGCGGGATTTCGCTTGCTCGCCCGCGGCAGAAGAATAAAGAAGGGAATGATGAAGTGCCCGAACAGAATTGCACCGCTCACCCACGACCAGGTACCCTCAAAACGGTGCAGGTACCAGACGGTCTCTTCCGGGATATTGGCGTACCAGATCAGCAGGTACTGCGAGAAGGCTATGTAGGCCCAAAAGATCGTGAGCGCCAGCATCCACTTCCCCAGATCGTGGTAGTGCTCGATCGTGATCGTGTTCGCCAGCACATTTCGCTTGCGCAGAAACAGACAGATCAGCGTCCAAACGCAGATGAATGAGAGCCCGCCGCCCGCAAAACAGTAGATTCCGAAGATAGTTGAATACCAGTGCGGATCGAGCGACATGCTCCAGTCAAAGGAAGCCAGTGTCACGCTCAGGAACAGGATCAGCAGGCCCGGCGCACTCCAGCGAGAAATGGCGTGCATCTGGTCGAGCGAGTGGGTCTTGTCCTGCTTCGTCGAATTGGCGTAGATCCGCCACGCGAACAACGACCAGATGGCGAAGAACACGACCGTACGGATGGTGAAGGCGGAGGGATTCAGGTACGCCATCTTCGCTTTGAGAAGCGCGTCCTGCAGGACGACCTCCTGGTGCGACCACTCATAAAGATGGTGAATTCCGAACAGAATCGGCAGCGCCGCCAGGAGTCCGAGCGGAATCGTCATCATTATGTTCTCGGCGATGCGCCGCATCGGCACGCTCCATGCCGATCCCGTCAGGTACATGATCTTGATAAAGAACAGCGACCCGAGCGGGATGAACACGACAAACAGGAAGCCGACCAGCCAGCTCTGATAGAAACGTTCCGGTGCGATGAAGAAGCCGGCAACCGTAGCGATAACGGAGATCAGTACGACAAAGGCAATGGCATTGCGCCCGCGCGTCCAGACCTCGCCGTCGATCTGGTAGGAATCGCGTACCGGATTTGCGTGATGAATCATCGTCTCCTCTGGCCTACTTCAAACCCGCTCGCTGATCGGCAGGTACATCCTCGATCGTGCCCGACGTCGTGCGCTGCAGGGCCCGCACATACGCCACAATGGCCCACCGTTCTTCTTCGGTCACCTGATAACGGTATTGCGGCATCGAACGCCGGCCGTTGGTGATCACGTCAAAGATCTCGCCGTCGTTGAAGCCCTTGACCCGCCCTTCATGCAGATTGGTTGGGATCCATACCGCTCGCTGTGCGACGGTGCCGCGCCCCTGACCGGTACGATCGTGGCAGGGCGAGCAGTAAGTGTTGAACCGCCGCTGCCCGAGCGTCATCACGTTTTCGTCGATTTTGAGGGGGTTGCGCCCGACGTACTGGCTGTTGACGACACCGGTGAAGTAACTGTCGTCGCGCTTGAACCGCCCCCTGGCGATTGTTCCCTGAACGGGGCTGCGGCTGGCACGCCGGTCGGCGAAGAAATCGCTCGGCTCCTGCGGATCATATCGCTTCTGCGTCCGCATGTCGGGGAAAACCTGCACTGGTGGCTGACGGGTTGTATCTCCGGCACACCCTGTGAGAAGCAGCGCCGACGCGGCAACGGTCGCGGCAATCAACGGCTTCTTCATGCTTCCAGCACCTCCAGACGCTTTGCCCCAAGCTCGCCAAAGATGCGGCGAACTTCATCGACGTCAAACTTCGGATCCGCCGCCTCGATCACCAGCAGGTACTTGTCATCCGTCACACCCTGGAAGTTGCTGAACTTGAATGTCGGATGGTAGTACTTCGGCAGCCCGTTCAGGAACAGCATGCCGAAGACAGCACCAAAGGCCGACAGCAGCACGGTGAGCTCAAAGATGACAGGAACGCTGAACTCCCACGCAAACAGCGGCTTGCCACCGATGACCAGCGGATAGTCCACGCCGTTGGTGTACCAGATCATAAAAATCGCGTTCGCCAGACCGAAGAGGCCGCAGGCGAAAACGATGTAGCCGAGCTTCGAAGGAGGCACGCCGATAGCGTCGTCGATCCCGTGGATCGGAAACGGAGAGTAGGCCTCGATCCGCGTATAGCCGCGGCGGTGATGAAGCTCCTCCCCGGCGCGAACGAGATCCTCCGGCCGATCAAACTCGGCAACGACGCCGTAGACCGCCTGATCGCGAATCTCTGCCGTGTTGGTGATGTGTTCGACGGCCACCTTAGCTCCGTCCTCCCGTTACCGGGTTCAGCCGCTCCGGCACTGCTCCGGTGTGGTCGTCGGGACCATGTCCGGTGCCGTGCACTGCGTCATGCATCTTTTCAGACGCCATCATGCCCTTCACCTCGCTCAGCGCAATTACCGGCAGAAAGCGGCAGAAGGCGAGGAACAGCGTCAGGAAGAGGCCAAACGTTCCGAAGAACGTCAGGATGTCTACCCAGGTCGGAGTGAAGTATCCCCAGCTCGACGGCAGGAAGTCGCGATGCAGCGAACTGGCGATAATGACGAACCGCTCAAACCACATGCCGATGTTCACGAAGATCGAAAGCACGAACATGAAGGGCACGCTGGTGCGCAGCTTCTTCGACCAGAAGAACTGCGGCGTGATGACGTTGCAGGAGATCATCGCCCAGTACGCCCACGCGTAGGGACCGAACGCGCGGTTAATGAAGACGAAACGCTCGTACGGATTTCCGCTGTACCAAGCGATGAAGAACTCGGTCGCATACGCGTAGCCCACGATGGTGCCGGTCGCAAGGATGACCTTGTTCATGTTCTCGAGGTGCCGGATGGTGATCAGGTACTGGAGGTTCAGGGCCCAGCGCGCGATGACCATCAGCGTCACCACCATGGCGAACCCTGAGAAGATGGCTCCGGCGACGAAGTACGGCGGGAAAATTGTGGTGTGCCAGCCGGGCAGCACCGAGGTGGCAAAGTCGAACGACACGATCGAGTGCACTGAGAGGACCAGAGGTGTCGAAATCGCGGCCAGAATCAGGTACGCCTTTTCATAGTTGCGCCAGGCGGTAGCCGACCCGCGCCAGCCGAGGCTTAGCACTCCGAACACCTTCTGCCGCAGGCCACGCGCACGGTCGCGCAGCGTTGCCAGGTCCGGAATCAGGCCGACATACCAGAACAGCGCTGACACCGTCGCATATGTCGACACGGCGAACACGTCCCACACCAGCGGGCTGCGAAA
>DASQEG010000234.1:0-4224 GCA_035633775.1 Bryobacteraceae bacterium | reverse complement strand
GTCGCCCGCCCCCGAATTGCACCGATCAAAACAGCAGCTTGAGGCCGAAACTGAGGACGCGGCCAGGACCCGAACTCGTCACGGCACCGTAGTTCTGTGCCGGACGGCCCTGGTTGTCGAAGCGCACAGTGGTATTGATACCGGTGAAGGAAGGATGGTTCAGCACGTTGAAGCTCTCGCCGCGGAACTGCAGGCGAAACTGCTCCCCAAGGCTGAAGTTCTTCATCAGCGCCACGTCCGTCTGAGTGTACGAGGGCCCGATCAGAACGTTGCGGCCACTGTTTCCGAATCTGCCCGGAGTCATTTGCGAGGCGGGAAGGAACGCCTCGGTGTTGAACCAGCGACTGAGCGTACGCTCACCCGATGCCAACACAGGGTCCCCCACCACGTCCGCCCGAGACGAAGTTCCGCCGATGCCGGCAACATCCTCCGGGACGGTCACGCTGTTCGGAGCTCCGCTCTGAAACAGGCTGATGCCGCTGATCTCCCAGCCTCCGAGCGCGGCACGGACCAGGCGCGGCCCGCCTGAACGGAAGAATGGCAGCTCATACACCCAGTTCACGGTCAGAATGTGAGCACGATGGATACTCGACAGGCCATAGTCCGCCCGTGGGTTATAAATGTCCTGGAACGTACCGCCCGACGTGTCCAGCGTTCGTGACCACGTGTAAGTCAGGCCGAAGTTTAGTCCGGCACGGTAGCGCTGGTTCAGCGACGCTTGAAGGCTGTTGTAGTTCGAGCTGTCGCCCGTATCCTGCAGGTTGATCGTCGCATACCCCTGATATGGCCGCAGGGAGTTCAGGTTCACGCCGCGATTAGCCTGGGCCGTACCCGGACGCGGCTGGTTGATGTTGATCGTTCGCAGCAGGTTCCGTCCCATGGTTCCGACATAGCCGACTTCGGCAATCAGTCCCGAGCGCAACTCCTGCTGAACGCCGAGATTGAAGGAGTAAACACGCGGAGTGCGCATACCAAGGAAGATGCCGCTGACGTTGGCAGGGAAGTCCCGTTGCGTGCCGCCGCCGGGGTTATCGATGTTGCCCTCGAAGATGTTCGCACTCGATGCAAAGGGCGGGTTATTCGATGAACCACCGAGGAAATCCGTTTGGATCCTGTCGTAGAAGATGCCGAACCCGCCGCGCAGTGCTGTGCGCCCGTTGGCCAGCGGATCGAACGCAAAGCTCAGCCGCGGGCCGAAGTTTCCGTATTCAGTGTTAGTGCCGCCTCGCGGCAGACCCGTGAACAGCCGTTCGACTCCCGGCAGCTCAACTGCGGGAATGCGGCCACGGGCTCGATCCGGGAAGGAATCACCAAAGATCACGAGCCCGTTCCACGGATCTCCGGGCGTGTCGAGCGCGCCGTTTCCTGGGTTTACAGAGGGAGCCGCCTCTGGCCGGAATCGAGCCGGATCGAAAGTGGTGAAGTTCCCAAGAGCGCTATACAACGGAAAAACCAGGTTGTAGCGGAGGCCAAGCTCGACCGTGAGCTTCCGGCTTACCCGCCACGAGTCCTGCGCATACAGCTCGAATTGGTCGTAACGTGCGAACCACGACGTGTCTACCTGTCCCTCGGTGTAGTTCTGGAAGTTTCCGAGAAGCACGTCGGCAATGACGTTGCGGCTGGAACCCGCGGCCGATGTGTTGAACGTGACCGTGCCGTTGTCGTTTGCACCGGAGTTGTTCTGATCTTTACGGCTTCGCGTGTAATGTGCGCCGAATTTCAGGGTGTGCGAACCGACCACCTTGCTGAAGTCGTCGCGCAGCTGAAAGGTTGTGTTCAGGTTGCGAATGCGATCGCCGACGTTGTACCCCGTAAAGCCAGCTACGTTCAGGCTTGGCCCAACCTGGTAGTTGTTGGCCGCAAAGATTTCCGGATAGCTGAGACCCAGCGCATCGCGTCGCAGAATGTCGTTGGCCGGCAGACCTTGAATCTGGTTTGCGGAGACACTCAGGCTGATGTAGTTGATCGTCGTCGGATTTACGGTGTAGCTGTGGCTGAGCACCGTCGTCCAGCCTGGACGCGGGCGGCCGCCAGGAACGATGCCCGTACTCGACCCCTGAAAGCCGTTGAAGATGTCCCAGTCCTGATGCGTGAAGCGGTACATGAACTGCTGATTCGCGGACGGCAGGTAGTCGAGCTTGATCATGTTCTCAGTCGTATCCGTACGATTGGCAGCTGTTGCAACGTAATTCCCGCCGGGGCCGGCGAAGTTGGGCAGCGGATATGGTTTCAACAGTGCAGGTCCGTTGCGCGACCAGCGGCTTGGGGGAACGATGCGGTCCGGAAATGGTTGGCGTGTCAACGGGTCCTGCGGCGCGGGCAAGGTGGAGTCCCGGAAGTCACCTTGCCGCTCAGCCGCGGTCGGCACGTTCGAAGTCTGAACGGTTGATTGTCGGTTGAACTTCCATTCCTGTCCTCCAAAGAAGAACAGCTTCTGGCGGTCTGAGTTGAACTTTCCCGGCCAGAAAACGGGGCCGCCAAGAGTCCATCCGAAGTTGTTGAAACGAAGCGGCGGCTTTGACTGAGCAAAGAAGCTCCGCGCGTCGAAGACGTCGTTGCGGACAAACTCGAAAGCCGACCCATGAAACTCGCGGGTGCCGCTCTTGGTAACAACGTTCACCATGCCGCCTGAGCGCCCTCCAAACTCCGCGGCATAGCTGCTGGTCAGCACTCGAACCTCACTGATCGTGTCGACGTTCGGCGTGATGATCGCGTTTGAGTTCCCGCCGTTGTCCATGTTGTCCGCACCGTCAACCATGAAGTACAGCGAATTGGTGCGGATGCCGTTGACGCGCTGCGATGTTGTCGAGAGTCCAAGCCCGAATGCATCGAGGTTGCCCGTTGTGGCCGAACCCGGTATGAGACGTAGCAGTTGCGTGTAGTTTCGACCGTTCAAAGCAATCTGGCTCAACTGCCGTTCGGTGACTACGGTGGACAGGTCGCCAGAGCTTGTCTGTACCTGCTGAGCCTGTGCGACGACGGAAACCGCCTCCGAGACCTGGCCCACTTCCAGGGTGAAGTCCAGACCCAGCCGTGACGCTGCCTCTACGACGACGCCTGACCGCTCCGCGGAACGAAAGCCTTCCTTAGTGGAACGAACGGAATAGTTCCCGCGGGCGAGCGAAGGAAACGAGTAGTTGCCATTCGCATCGGTGGAGATCGACTGGGCGAGTCCTGTGCCCTCATTGGTAGCGGTAACCGAAACTCCCGGAACGACGGCGCCGGTGCTGTCGAAGACTTTACCGGCAATCTGTCCTGTGTTGATCTGAGCAGGGAAGGGCACGACGGACGCGATCATTACGAGCGAGACACGGCCCAGCAGGCTCAACTTCATACGGCCTCCTGAAGTGCTCCAGGGCGAAGCGTGGAGCTTTGTTTAGGCCAGTATATGCGCTACCGCAGGAGTCGGCCACAGGCCCGCAGCCGTGGTTATAATGACAGAATCCTTTATGATCGAAGTACTGGTGAACGGGCAGTCCCGCAAGTTCGCTGGAGACGGCGACATGCCGCTTCTCTGGTATTTGCGTGACGAACTACAGCTGACCGGAACGAAGTTCAGCTGCGGCATGGGTTTGTGCGGCTCCTGTACCGTGCACCTCGACGGCGAGGCGGTCCGGAGCTGTGTCACGCCTATGAAGGTGGTAGGTGGCAGGAAAGTCACCACCATCGAAGGCCTGAGCGCCAGTGGCTCGCATCCGCTGCAGGTTGCGTGGGAGCAGCACAACGTCGCACAGTGCGGCTATTGCCAGCCCGGCCAGATCATGCAGGCTGCGGCACTCCTGAGCACGACGTCCAAGCCGACCGACAGTCAAATCGACAACGCGATGGACGGCAACATCTGCCGGTGCGGAACTTATCCACGCATCCGGGCTGCCATTAAGTCAGCTGCGGGGGTGAAGTAGCGATGAAGATTCCATACGGGACAAGCGTGCCGGCACCCGAGAACCGCGAGGCAGAGGCGGGGACGGGAGCCGCGCTGGCCGCAGCCGCGATGCTCGGTGCACCACGTACAACATCCGCCATCGGTCAACTGACGCGCGAGGCGTACCAGAAGCTCCGCCAGGACGGAGTAACGGTTGATGTTTTATCGGTCGATCGGCGCGGCTTCCTTGGAACCCTCTTCTCGGCTGGAGCGCTTGTACTCGGTGCGAGCTTCACAGCGGATGACGCCTGTGCCGCGGCCGCAGCGTGGCAGCCGAGCGTGTATCTCGGCTTCGAGCCCGA
>DASQEG010000233.1:0-4555 GCA_035633775.1 Bryobacteraceae bacterium | reverse complement strand
ACAGAACCGCCGTCATTATTCGCGAGGACGACGTAGGCCAGGTCACGCCGGCGGTCGACGAAGACGTTCGCGCTGAAGCCTGCGGTCGCGCCGCCGTGCCATGCCGTACCGTCGGTCATGTCCGGGAACCATGCGAGGGCGTAGCCGCGGCCGCGCAGTGCGCTGCTGCCTCTGGGCTGCAATATGGCGTCGATCACGGGCCGAAATCCGTCGGGTGGATGGAGATGAGCGACGATCCACTTCATCATGTCGGGAGCAGTACTTCGGATCGAACCCGCAGGAGCGAGGGCTCCCATTGCCGGGGACGGAACCGGACGGTAGCTGGCATCGTGTCCCTGGAGGAATCGAGACTGCTGGTCGGGTCGCAGCGCCGCTCCGCTGGTGTCGGTCAAGGCCAGAGGGCCGGTGATCCGTTCCTGCACCAGTTCGGCCCATGGTCGCCCCGCTGCATTTGCCAGTGCCTGGCCTAGTAGCGCGTAACCGCTGTTGCTGTACCGGAATACCCTTTTCTCAGGGCGCTTCAGACTTGCGCCGCGGACCCAGGCATACAGATCGTCCCGTGTGTAGCTGGCCGGCTCGTTCAGGCGGAAGTTCCGTGGGAAGCGACCGAAGCCCGCAGTATGCGTTGCGAGATCGAGCAATGTGATCTCCGCGTCCCACGGACGACGTGAAACGGCGTGCCGCGGGAGCAATTCACGCACGCTCTGATCGAGGCGCACCTTACCCTCGGCTGCCATCTGGGCCAGCAGAAAAGCCGTGAATGTCTTTGTGACCGAGCCGATCTCGAATACCGAGTCATGTCTGGCCACGCCGTACGTTAGAACCACCTCGCGGCCTCGCTGCCACACACCGATCGCCAAGCCTGCCGGACCGCCCGGCCCGAGCACTTTCGCGTCTGCGAAGTCACGGTCCAGCACCGGCTTGAGTTCATCCAGGCTGACGGGTTCGAGCGCACGTTCGGACGTCCATGCCGGTACAACCTGCGCCGGCGAAGTCTGATTCAGCACTCCTGGCCATAGCACGCCGGTGAAGCAGTGCAAAGTGCCGACCGTCATCGCAAGCGTGGCAACAACCGCGGCGAGTTTCGCCGACAGGATCGTGCGAGGGCGAACCGGAAATGGGGCGAGCACCAGGAGGTCGCGGCGGTCTGGAAATGTGGAGTCCCAGCTGAGCACCGCAAACAGACCAACCACCAGCATTGTGGTCGCGATCAGCACGTGCTCCATACTCCACGAAGACAGCAACAGCGCCTGACCCTGCAGCTGTTTCCCAAAAGCCACCGTGGGCAGGCAGAAGAGAAGGCTGAGGAACACCAGCAATGCAGCAAACTGCCCCAGCAGCCTTGAAGAGTCACCCTGTGCGTGGCGGGAGAGGCCGTCAAGTTCAATGATCCGAAACAGGAACTGCCGGTACAGGACGAGGAACTGCTGCCGTTCGAGGGCGGTCGGTAGCATCGGAATCCTAGCGCTTCTGGATCCGGTCCGCGATATCTCGCGACATGGCTGCGGTGTTATCTTCGACGGCCAGCTGAGAGAAAATTTCTTCGAGCGTAGGCACTTCCATCAGCTCACGCAGGTTCTGGATAGAATCGTCAGCGGCCACTCGGCCGCGATGCAGGATCACGACGCGGGCGCAAACACGCTCGACCGTCTCCAGTTCGTGGGAACTTAAGAGAACTGTCTTGCCCCGTCTCGCGAGCTCTTCGATGAGGCTGCGCAGCACCAGCGCCGAAGCGACGTCGAGACCGGAGAAAGGTTCGTCGAGCAGCAGCAGTTGCGGATCGTGAAGCAGCGCCGCAGCCAGCAGCACCTTCTGCCGCATGCCTTTTGAGTAGGCGGAGATCGGCGCATCACGATCCGGATGCAGGCGGAGCATACGCAGAAGTCCGTCGATCTTTGCGCGGGTCGCGCCGGCAGGCAATCCTCGCAGCTGACCTGCCATTGTCAGGTACTCGAGTCCGCTCAGGTGCCCATATACGTGCGGCTCCTCGGGAACGTAGCCGATGCGCTGCCTGACTGCGACTCCCTGATCGCGTATCGACGCTCCGTCCAGGAGTATGTCGCCCGACGTCGGCTCGATCAGGCCCACAATCATCTTCATCGTGGTCGATTTGCCAGAACCATTGGGCCCCAGATACCCGGTGACCTCGCCCGCTGCAGCTCGGAAGCTGACATCGTGGACCACCGGAATGCCTGCATATCCTTTTGAGACGCCGCGAAGCTCGAGCATGGCTGGTAACCGGTCCCAGGCTTGGACACCATGTCCGAAATGTTTGTTCCCGCAGGTCAGGAATTCAGTGTGGGCGAGGATCGCAGCACCGCACGTACAGCATCACGGCACAAAATTGCTGCGTGGCCCGAAGCTGCCGGAAGCTCACCAACGAGAGCCGCGGCCGCATTCTGATCAAAGGCAGCGAGTTCAGCGGCATCACGGCCGTGCAGCCACACGGTGACTGCCGAACCCAAAGCAATTGCCGCCGTGCATCCACGGCACTGGAAAGCGGCATGCTCCACCTGACCGTCCTGCCAAACCACGGATAGGCGCAACGTGTCGCCACAAGCGGGATTCGAAACGTCGACAACCACAGCGGGCGGCGGTAACGTGCCGCAATTTCGAGGATTTCGGAAGTGGTCGAGTAGTTCGGCCGTATACACCAGAGTCGTCTCCGCAGCCTCATCGTACAATCAGAGAGCTTTGCCCGACCAGCAGCAGCGGTCCTGGCCACGCCGGCCCGTGATTAGAGTGGCTGCCGCGCTCATCGTACGCGACGGCCGCATTCTCATCGGGCAGCGGCTCGCTGCTGATTCTCACGGCCTGAAGTGGGAGTTCCCCGGAGGCAAAGTGGAACGCGGTGAGTCGGCCGCCGACGCTCTGGCGCGCGAGCTCGAGGAAGAGCTTGGAATTCAGGCACGCATCGATCGTGAAGTGGTGCGCTATACGTGGGCGTATCCGAAACGCGCGACCATCCTGCTCATGTTTCACCTGGTAAAAGTCTTCGCAGGTGAGCCGCAGAGTCTTGCGTTCGAGCGCATCGCATGGGAAGATCCTTCGCAGCTTCCTCGGTATGATTTCCTCGAGGGAGATCTCGATCTGGTGCGCCGCATTGCTGCAGGCGAGTTCGACCTCACCTGAGTTGCTCTGCTTAAACGCAGGGGATGCCTCCCCCAGATGTGCCTGCGTCTGCAAAGCGGGCCCCGCGTTTGCGTATGTCACCGTCAGAAGTCGTCGTAAACTCTGGAAAACAAGCGGATTCTAGCCGATATTGTAAATACGGATCTGGCAGCCGAACTCCTGAGTGCCGTTGTGCTCCATGGGGTGTGCGACGAGTCGTTACAGGTGTGCGTGCATGTCTGACAGCAGAAAGCAGAGGGTCAATGATCAGCGTTGATACGGTGCGTCGGAAAGCTGCGCGTCTGGCGCGGCGTCGGCGTGACCTCAGCGTGGGTGAGCTTCGGGACTGGTTTGAGTTGCTCGACTGCGACGAAACCGGTAGTGATAATTGGGCGGTCTTCCGAACAGCGTATTTCGACGCCCTCTGGGCGGGTGCGGAGGAGATGACTCCACCACCGGTCGTCCCGCCTACCTCATTTCCGAAAGGCAAGCGGCTGAGTGACTGTGCGCACCTCACGCTTGCTTTTGTGGCAACGCATCGACTGGAACTGGTCGACCTCGCAATCGAAGACGAAGGGTAGATCGGCCTGGGCCGCGCGGGCGCTATTCGTAACGAAGTGCTTCGACAGGATCGAGCTTCGAAGCTTTCACCGCCGGCCAGACACCAAAAAACACCCCGACAGCGACGCTGACCGTAAACCCGGTCAGCACCGCCCACATCGGCACTTCCGCGCTGGCCAGCGACGGGACAGCGGCACTCACCAGCAGCGTCACACAGATTGAAAAGGCAATGCCGATGAGGCCGCCCGCACCTGTCAGGGTGACTGCTTCACTCAGGAACTGCAGAATGATGTCGAACCTGCGAGCACCCAAAGCCTTACGGACGCCGATCTCGCGAGTTCGTTCCGTCACACTGACGAGCATGATGTTCATCACCCCGATCCCGCCTACGAGCAATCCCAGCGCGGAGATCGCAATCGAAATCATGACGATCATTCCGGTAATCTTATCGAAGTTCTGAATGATGGAATCTGCTGTGGAGATCGCAAAGTCATCCTCCGTACCGGCCGGCGTGCGCCGAACCTTTCGCAATGCATTGCGAATCTCTTCGATCGCATCGGCCCGCATGCCCGGATAGGCCTTAGCCGTGATGAAGAAATTGTCATTCTGCGGGTAGCGAATTCTGGCGGTTTGGAGCGGGATCGTCACCTGTACATCGAGACCGTTCTCTCCGAAAAAGCCGCCTTTTGCGGGCGAAAAGACCCCGACAACCGTGTACTCGGCACCATCAATAAACACTCCCCGGCCGGTCCCGTCTTTCGTCGGGAACAGCGCATCAGCCAGGCTTGCACCCATCACGCAGACACGCTGGCCTCGTTGTGCTTCTTCAGCAGTGAACAATCGGCCCTGCCTCAGTTCCCGCGGCGTGAGCTCGTATGTATTT
>DASQEG010000232.1:0-3133 GCA_035633775.1 Bryobacteraceae bacterium | reverse complement strand
GCCCTCATCAAATCAGAATTCATCTGGCATCCATCGGCCATCCCCTGGTAGGCGATCCTCTGTACGGCTTAACCGGCCAGCCTCTTGCAAATCTCCCCGGCCTTCCCGGAGATGGAGGCTATTTCCTGCACGCCCAATATCTGAAATTCCGCCACCCTATCACCGGAGAACGAATCAATCTTGAGGCAGCTTCGCCGTCCCGATTCTCGTTTGCATGAGTGGATGGCCAGCTGGCGGCGAGCGTGGCTAGCTCAGCCTCCGATCTGATTTTCCGAGCCTATCTACGTCCGCGGGCAGGCGACTGGCAGACGCGAATTATCTCATCACTCTGGTCGAAGCAACAAGGACACGGCTGACCAGAGCTGTGGGATGCAGTTTCGGGAACTCCGTGAATACACCGAGCGGCGCGGGGTGGGTTGTGACTGGGGAGTTTGTCGACACAGGCTGGAGCGGAGCCAGGACGGAGCCGCCCGGAACTCGATCGGCTGATGCGCGATGCCGGCCTGAGCGTGCGCAACATTGCGGCTGGCCTCGCGTCCGAATAGCTACGTCTCTTAGCTCCGGGCGGCATACGCGATGACCAGACCGGTGGCCGAGGCGCTCGGATTTCCGATGCGGGGGACGGCTCGGAGTTATCGCGCTTACGGCGGAGGCGGTCGGACGAGCGATGGCGGCGGCGCGGTAAGAACGTTACTGTCGAGTGTTTGCGACAGCCATCCATCGCGGTTTCCTTTCCTTCAGTTCACGCCTAAGCGAAAGCACCACAAACAACCAGACCACAACGATGGCCAGGTTGATGGCCGCATACTGCGGCACCGAGAAGGCCCATGCGGCTCCCATGGAGACGACAGCAGCGAATATGAGGTCACCCGTGCGGAAGAAGAATGCGTCGATGGCCGACTTGGCCTTGTACTTGGCTACACGGCTGGCGCCCAGGAACAGCGCATTGGCAGCAGTCGTTTGCAGTGAATATTCGACTGAGCCTTCGGCGATCTTCATGGCTCGGACCGTGGTGAGCCCATGTCCGTCGAGCGCGAAGAAGCCGGTGACCAGCGCGAGTACCGGTAAGACGAATAGCGAGCCTACGATCCCGAGGTAGTGAAACGCGCGCGGGACGATGAACAACTGGATGACGAGCGCCAGTCCCGAGACGAGGCTGAAATAGTGGGCGTAGTAGCCGGAGATGAAGTCCGAGCGTTGTTCCTGGGGAACGCGCAGGGCGGCGTCGGTGACCATTCGTCCCATGACGAAGTCGCTTGAAGAGCTGGCCAGGTTGGCCACGGCGGTCAGCATCGCGATCAGGAGCAGATACCGGCTTTTCATCAGCAACTCGAGCCCCCCGTCTTTGCCGTTGTGCAGATGAGCGATGATGCTTTGCGGGCCGCCGCACGCGCACACATAGCGATTCACCAGAGCGATGCCTCCCAATCCGATCAGGAGCAGCGCAGTGATGGCAACCAGGGTTCCCGGTACGCCGGCTCCCTTCAGCAGGGGTGCGCTCATGGCCGATCCGGCCAAGGCTCCGAGCGCGCTGCCTACGCCGATGAGCGGGAACAGGCGCTGTCCCTGCTCGGCTGAATAGACATCGGTGGCGAAGGCCCAAGCCTGGGCGATGACCATCACATTGAATACGCCGAGCCAGACGTAAAAGGCGACTCCGATGGACACTCCGGTGGCAGCGGCTGCAGCGAACAGCAGAAGGTGGGAAAGAAAGAAGAGGTTGACGGAGGTTATGAGACGGACGCGGTCGAGACGAGACGCGATCAATCCGTAGACGGGAACTACGAACAGCAGCAGCAACGACTGCGCTGCTGCGGCGTAGCTCTTGATTTCCGCACCTCCGGTTTCGAGGATGATCGTCTCCCGAACCGTCTTCAGGACATAGAAGCTGGTGAGCAACGCGAACACGACGGCGCCGAGCAAAAACGCGCCGAGGCCCTCCCCAGGATAGACCGTGGTCAGACACGAGAGGGCCTTGTCCAGTACGCGGGTACGATCGATCCAGGGCGGACGGATCAGTAGCGACTGATGGGCCTGATGGCTACCATCGCCGCTCAACGCCTACGACCTCCGCTGTTCCACGTCATCGGCGAATGTACACATCCGCGGGTGCCCTGGTTCCATTTGCCGTGATAGTCGCTTTTCAAATACGATCTTGCGGCCTTTCTCCTCGACCAGAAGGCCGAGTGTGTTGATGCTGCGGGAGTCATCGTGCCCCAGCCAGGCGCAGAAGACGCGCAGACAGCGCAGATCCCGCCGATGTTCGTGGGGAACGATGTCGTTCGGGTCGTCTTTTCGCGTACCGTGATAACGGAATGGCACGAGAGGGGCGCCGGTAAGATAAAAGCTTGCAACGGCCCTGTAGGTTCCGTTTTCATCCCGGTCGGCCGCGGCGAGAATTTTGCCGAGATCCTTCGCCGTCATCGGTCGCTTGCGGCCGAGCCTGTCGGTGAGTCGCGTGTCTTCCCCGATGGTCAGTTTATCGCGTCGGAAGTAGACGATGTAGTTGGCCGGAACGTTGTAGCCGAGGGCGTGGAAGAACTTGGAGGAGATGACGTCAGCCGCTGTGGCCAGTTCGCGATGCTTCGGCGGGTCGAACTTCACCACGTAATGGCGTTCGGTTGCGTCCTTGATGGTGAACCCGGGAGTGACGCCTTCGTTTTTCACGGCGATGATCGTCGAGGTTCCGGCGGCCGAAGGTGGTTCTCCGGGAGCGCCTGCCACGATCTGTTCGGTGGTCATCGGCCGGAAGTAGTGCCGGTCGGTGTACCACTCACTGTCGGGCACTTCGCCAACTGTGTTCTCCGCGCGGGCAGGGACACGCTCGCGCTGCTTTTCAAAATGGGCCGGGTCTCCGACCGTGTTCAGGCAGTAGTCGTAGAATCGCTGAGCGATCCAAAGCTCGCATTCTCGATGGAGTTGGGCGGGGGAACGGCTTGCAACGGGTCGTCCGCCAGAAACTTCGGCCTGCCGGAGCGCTGATCTGCTCCGAGCAGAGCGAAGCCGGGCAGAGCGAAGCCGGGCAGAGCGAAGGCGGGGCAACGTCAACGCAAGTGGGCGTAAGGTGTGGCGCAAGAGAAATCGCCTGATTGCTGGATGTGCGATATGCCCGTGGTTGAGATTGTTGAACTTC
>DASQEG010000231.1:0-8058 GCA_035633775.1 Bryobacteraceae bacterium | reverse complement strand
GGAACGGCAGGCGCCCGGTCAGCAGCTCGTAAAGCGTGACCCCCATGGCGTAGAGGTCGCTTCGCGAGTCGATCGAGCGGTTCATCCTTCCGGTTTGTTCCGGAGCCATGTAAGCCAGGGTGCCGGCGATGAACTCAGGAGCTTCGGGGGGTTGATGCTCGCGACGAAGGCGGGAAGAGATCCCAAACCCAATGAGCCGGACCTGCCCCGTAGCGGAATCTGCCAAGACATTGGCTGGCTTGACGTCCTTATGAATCAGCTTTTTTCGGTGCAACTTGCCAATGGCTGCCGCCAGGCCAGCAGCGAAGACTAAGAACTGCTTCATTCGCATCGGCCCAAAACTGACACCCTCCAGAGTTTTGCCGCCAGGATCTTCCAGTACGAGCATCATTCGTCCGCTGCGGTCAGAAAGGGCAAGCGGGCGCACCGCCCAGGCCGAGTCCAGTTCATTTCTCAATGAGTATTCGTACTCGATCTTTTGCAGTGTTTCAGGGCTGGGCCGCGTTGATGTTGGTGTGAGCAGCAGGACAGATTGGGCTTCAGTAGCTTTCGCGTGAGCCCGATACAGAACGAACTCTGCGTCCTCACGGAGCGGTTCGAGAGAGTACTCGGAAAGCTGCACGCGGTCCTCCCCGGCAACACATGCCCATTGAACGCGAGCGCACGATTTCCTGACCTTGGCCCGTAAGGCAATTCTAGAGCACATCCCGAACCGGATAGAAACGCGAACAAAACCGCAACTTGTCACCTGGATTCTTCCACACAATGCGGCAGGAGTCTGGGTGATCAGTTGGTGCCGGGATGTGGGCCTGGTTGATGTCTGGTTCAACGGTCAATTGGTAAGGATGTTCCTTCAAGACATTCAGGAGCGAGGCGAGAGACTGCTTGGGTAGGCCATCCGGTCAGGCGCTTACAGGTGCGCTGTCGCTAACGCTCGACACGCTATTTCGCGTGAGTCTATCGAGATTCTGCCCGCGACACGATATATCGCGGAATCGCAATAGCGAATACGGCAGAAACTCTCGGACGTCAGGTCTTGTGTGAAGTATGGGCTGTCGCGTGCATTGAGAGAATCAACCCAGTCGATGGGCGAAACGCAACGCCAAGAGCATGATGACTCGAGGCGAGATGGAACCCACGACAGGTTGAATCACGATTGGAGTGAACATGACCGACAAGCCAACCGCCGTAGAGCTCGCGAGGCGCAGCGTAGAGACCTTCGTGTCAAAGGACATCAAGGGCTGGGTTGCCCTCGCCGATGAGAGCATCCTGACGGAATTTCCGTTCGCCCCGGAGGGCTCGCCGCGTCGTCTGGAAGGGCGCGATGCGCTGTACGGGTATATCAAGAATTACCCAAGTGTGATCGACATACGCTCGATGCCGACGTGGAAGGCCTACGCCACCGACGATCCGAACACCGCGATCGTCGAGTGGAGCGTGTCTGGGGAGGTTCTGCCTAACGGCAATAGCTACGACATGAAGTACGCGACCTTCGTCACCTTCCGCGACGGGCTGATGACGAACTACCGCGAGTATTGGGATCCGATGACGTTCCTTAAGAACATGGGCGACGCTCGTTTCTGACCGGATCTCTGTTCCCGATCACATCGTGAACTCCGAGCTGAAGGAAATAGCTATGGCTGGAACAAAGTTGAGTCATGAGGGCCGCGTCGCCCTCGTCACGGGCGCAGCCCGCGGGATCGGGCAGGCGATCGCACTGAGGCTCGCCGAACATGGCGCGCGCATGGTGCTGGTAGACTTGGCGGAAGCGAGCGAGACGGCAGGCCTCATTGCCGGGGAAACCCTGACGATCGCCGCCGACGTATCTAGCGCGAGCGACTGGAAGCGGATCGACGACACGATCCAACAAAAGTTCGGCAGCATCGATATCGTCGTGAACAACGCAGGTATCGGCGGCCCGACGGATATCGAGGAACTGGATATAGAGAAGTGGCGTCACATCTTCTCGATAAACCTCGATGCTCATTTCCTTAGCGCAAAGCAATTTGTGCCACAGATGCGTCAGAAGGGTTGGGGTCGGTTCGTCAATATCTCGTCGAACTCGATCGGCATCGCGATCCCCGGAATGAGCCATTACATGGCGACCAAGATGGGAGTCCTCGGCTTCGTGCGCGGCCTCGCCAACGACGTCGCCGAGAATGGCATCACTGTGAACGCCATCCTGCCATCGTTGGTCAACACCGCGCTGGTGAAGGATATGCCGGAGGAGGAGAAGCAACGCACTTGGGGAGGTCAGGCTATCAAGCGCTTCGCGGACCCGGGCGACATTGCCGGGGCCGCCGTGTTCCTCTCGAGCCAGGATGCAGCCTTTATCACCGGGCAGGCGCTGCCGGTCGACGGCGGACAATACAAAATCTCCTGACGCGAATTTAAAAGCCCTCGGATCGGCGGCGCCTTGCGGTGCGCGCCGATCCGAGGCTTCATTCTGTCATGCTCGCCCGCGTCGGTGCAGGGACAATAGCTGCTTCAGCCCTTCGCGGCGAGTGCTCCGAGCTCCTCCAGATCAAGGTCATGTTCGAGATCGTGAAGCGTCTCGTCGCTGATCTCGTGACGCCGATGCAATCGAACCAGCTCGGCCCGCCCGGCGGCGACCGCGGCAAGCACAACATCGAAAGGCGCGGTAATCGCCCGGCCGATCGTCTCCACGCCATGCCTCCGTAAGCGGTCTTACGCTCTCGATCATAATCACATTCGCGCTCTTTGCTGACAGTCCGCGGTTTGTGGGACGATCGCCGGACACTCTCCGGCCGACCGCGCCGGTCACTCGACGTGCCGGCGCGGTCGAGCAGTTCACCTAAAGGTATGGAAGCGCTTGTCCTCGGCCATGAACGTCTTTTCGGGGAAGGGCGCTTCGTGCGAGCCGAACGGCATCTGGGCACGCAGGCGCCACGTCTTCGGCAGAGACCATTCCGACCTCACCGCGTCGTCAATGAGCGGGTTATAGTGCTGAAGGCTCGCGCCAATGCCCACATCACCCAGCGTCGTCCAGACAGCGAGCTGCGCCATGCCGGTCGAATGCTCGGACCATACCGGGAAATTGTGCGCGTAAAGCGGAAACTGCTCCTGCAGGCCAAGGACGACTGTCTCATCCTCGAAGAACATAACGGAGCCGATACCCGCCGCGAAGGTGTCGATCTTCTGAAGCGACTTCTCGAGCGCATCGCCTTGGGTCAGGGCAGCGATCTCGGTCTTCACGATGTCCCAAAGGCGCACGTACGGATCGCCGAACAAGATCACAGCGCGCGAGCTCTGCGAATTGAACGCGGAAGGGGCGTGCCGGATGGCGTCGCGGACGAGCCGGTCCATCTCATTTTCGCTGAGGGAAACGTTGCGGCCGGGCGAATATGTGTGCGGCGATTAGCCAGCTTGTCGACCATGGTTCCGTCCTATGTTTGCGAGGGTTGGAGCGAAGAGCGCCGCCAGCATGCCGGTTATGGGGGAGGAGCTTGGGTTGTGGCGAACGGGCCGACTCTGGTCGTCAGGAGAAAACCTCTTGGACGGTGAGCAGGTCGGTGTACGTGATGAAGCGGCGGATGAGCCAGACAACGGGCGCCAGTCTCGGCAACGAAGCCGCCGAGCAGGCTCTGTGAGGGCATGTTACGGAAGCCCTTGCTGATGAACGGGAGGCAGAGTGATTTGCGAGAGGTTCGCGCACGTGAAAGGGAACAGGCACGACGCCGTGTCGCGTCAGTAAGTTGCGGCAAGCATTGCGGTCCTGATCCCAGACAGCACCACACCGCTCGCATGCGTGGATAAGGGAGGCAGCAGCATCCCAGTGCAATTGTGCGCCGCACTCGGCGCATGCCTGAGTAGACATGGCAGAGTCGACGGTAACAACGGCAATACCCTCGCGGCGGGCGAAAGATAGGAGAGCCTCGCGCAGGGTGGACGGAGCAGCAATGGTGCGAAGGCCCTGACCAATGCGAGGGTGGAAGCTTCAGGAGGTGGCGCAGCAGCGACAGCCCGTAAATCGAAGTTCTCCAGCAACAAACACCGTGGATCTGAGCCGCCCAGACGCGAAACGTTTCGCGCGGCGGCGACGGACCTGATCGGAAAGGTCGGCGTGCCAGCCGTACAAGTGCCTATAACGTTCTGCGTAGGCTTCGAGCGTTGCAAAAGCGGCATCGTCGCCGGCAAACGATGCTGGCGCCAACGGAGTGCGAGGCGGTACAAGCGGTCTTTGCTTCTCCAATGCGGCAGAGTGGCGGCATCCTCGGCGAGCCAGTCAGGAACCGGGGTGAGAGTCTGGAGAGCGTTGACCAACTCGGCGTGTCGCTGGTTGAATACGCGGTCGACGATGGCGGCGAGGTCGTTGATCTGGTAGTGTCGCAACGGCATCTGAGATCCGTCTGGTAGGGTAAGCGCATGGGCGCGAGCCGACCGGAGTTGTTCCGTGGACGTCATGTCCGGGACGAGATCATCGTCCTATGCGTACGCTGGTACTTGCGGTATCCGCTCAGCTACCGCGATCTCGAGGAGATGATGGGCGAGCGTGGGCTGACGATTGATCATTCGACCATCGCTCGCTGGGTGCTCAGATACGTTCCGGTTCTGAACCAGCGGATTCGGTCCGAAATGCGAAATCCGAACCGCTCGTGGCGGGTCGACGAAACCTACATCCGCGTTGCCGGCCGGTGGACATATCTATATCGGGCCATCGACTCCGCGGGCAACACCATTGATTTCCTGCTCTCTCCATATCGCGATACCTTCGTGGCGAAGAGCTTTCTCCAACTTGTCATCGCGCAAGCCGGGCGGATTCAGCCACGTGTCATCAACGTCGATGGGCATCCGGCGTACCCGGCTGCGATTGAAGATCTGAAGCGATCCGGCGAACTGAACCGGCGTTGCCGCTGTCGTCGATCACGCTACGTCAATAACCGAATCGAGCAGGACCACCGATTTGTGAAGAAGCGTGTTGTAGCAGCCAATGGTTCCGATCTGTGGACGGAGCGGTGAACACGATCGGGGGATACGCAGCAATGAACATCATCCGCAAAGGCCAGATCCGCTGGCTACCCACAGGCGACGTTGTCGGTCAGATGCGCTTCATCGAGCGCACCCTCGGCGTCGCGGCCTGACCTCAGATCGACCATCAGCCTCAAACGTCCGTTCGCATGATCGTTGCTCTACGTATTTGCGACACAACGAGTTTCGCCGCCAGGATCTTCCAGCACGAGCATCATTCCTCCGCTGCGCTCAGAAACGGCAAGGGGCCGCACCGCCCAGGCCGAGTCCAGTTCAGTCCTCAATGAGTATTAGTAATCGATCTTTTGCAGGGTTTCAGGGCTGGGTCGGGTGGATGTTCGTGTAAGCAGCAGAACACTTGGGAGTTCTGTGGCTTTCGCGTGAGCTCGGTACAGAAGGAATTCTGCGTCCTCACGGAGCGGTTCGAGCGAGTACTCGGAAAGTTGCACGCGATCCTCCACGGCATACCGTGCTCATTGGCTCTCGAGCGCACAACTTCCCGCTATTGCCCGTTCAGCCATGTTAGAACACCTCCTGTAGGCATAGAGACGCGAACAAGACCCGCAGCTGGTGAACTGGCTTCCTCCAGACGCGAGGAGTAGGAGGTCAGTTGGTTGCGCGGTGAGAACCTGGACGGACCTGCCCGGCGTTCCGGTGAAGTCGATTTCACTCAACGTCTTGCGCTTCCTTGCCTCGTCAGCGTAAGCGCAAAAGCCATTCGGGCCACGAAATGACGTCGTTTCGTACGAACAACCCTGTTGGGAATCGCTCGGAGGACTACGCGGGCATGGAAGTGAGACGCATCGCCAACAGGGTCGTATTGGCATCTCGAATGCATCGGTGCATGCAATTTCGGAACGAGTGAAGAGGCTTGGCACGCTTCGAGCGGATCGTTATGGTCGATGCCATCTTCATGAGCATCTGATTGTCTGCACCTCGAGGCCAGCATAAGGCGAGCGAATACGGATTAAAGGCATGAAGTGTTTCGTACTAAATAAGCCGACGATAGCGGTTCAGCCGGATGAGAACGGCGGCCGGAAGCAATTCACGACCGTACCAGCGGGCGCGCTGATAGATCTGCGGGTCGAACCGCATGAGATGGGCCTGGTTGATGTCTGCTTCAACGGTCGACTGGTGACGATGTTTCTTCAAGACATTCAAGAGCGAGGCGAGAGAGTGCTTAGACAGGCCAGATGATAAGGCGCTCACGGGCTCCGCTGTCGCTTACGTTCGACACGCTATTTCGTGTCGGTCTATCGAGATTCTGCCTGCGGCACGATATATCGCGGCACCGCAACGGCGAGTACGGCAAAGAGTCTCGTACCCAGGCTCCTACCAAGAATGGGCCGTCGCGTGCACTAAGAGAATCGACCGAGTCGATGGGCGAAACGCAACGCCAAGAGCATGATGGCGTGAGGCGACATGGAACCCACGATTAGGTTACTTCACTCGTGAACTTCCTTCAGTCATGGACTGCAAGAGAAAAGAACAGGCCCTCCGATAAGAGGCGTTCTCAAAGAGTATTACTACGCTTCGGCCAGCGCTGAGGCTATACGGCTTGGTCACATCTCACAACTTTTGATGAACAGCAGAGGATCAAATGACTAGAAGACTCTTCGTAGCATTCTTGGCGCTTTCTTGCGTGCCCAATGTCCAAGCGCAACCGACGCAGCATCCCCCCGGGGGGGATTTGATCGTAATCAACGCAAAGATCTTCACTAACAATCGCGGGCAGGCCGAAGCGTCTGCACTGGCAGTGAAGAACGGCCGCATCTATTCGGTTGGCGCCGATGCAGATATTCTAAGTTTGAAGAATTCAGAAACCAGAATCATCGACGCGAGGGCCCGCAGGCTGATTCCGGGTATCACCGACGCCCACATCCACGTACTCAATGAAAGCGGCTACAATTACAATGTCCGGTGGGACGGCGTACCTACTCTGCGTCGCGCGCTGACCATGCTGCGCGAGCAGGCCAAACGAACTCCTGAGGGCCACTGGGTCAAGGTGATTGGAGGCTGGTCTCCGTACCAGTTCGAGGAGAACCGATTTCCCACCATGGACGAGTTGAGCAAGGCCGTGCCCAACCGCCCGTTGATCGTGCAATACGCCTATAACCGCGCCTTTCTAAACAAGCAAGCTATGGAAGCATTTGGCGTGGGCACCGATCGGTTTCCCGCATCGCCCGAAACAGAATTTGAGAAGGACGGCAAGGGAAACTACACAGGCGTGGTCCACGGGTACACATTCACCTTCGTCGCCATGGAGACCATGGTCCCGCAACTTTCATTCGATGAGCAAGTCAGTTCGCTCGTCCATACCGTCCATGCACTGAATCGGTTCGGGGTCACCTCGGTTGTTGATACCGGCAACAGGGGCTACCCCATACATCAAGCCACCGTGCAAGTCCTCGCCAGGGACAACCGCCTCAACGTTCGCATGCCCTTCGTGGACATGCAACTCGGCGACGGCAGCCCAATGAATATGGTGGACGCCCAGATTAAAGCGATTACCCAAACCGCACCCATCAGCCCCGGTCAAAACCTTCACCCGACCCTGGCACATGGCCACGTATATCGTGGCGCCGGCGAAACGTTGCAGTTGGAGGTGCACGATCACGAGAATTTCGACCGTCCGGCCGTGATCATCGACCCCCTCGCTATGCGGCAGCACGCCGAGCGGAACGTGAGCAAGCTGGTCCAGCGGCGCATCCCGTTCCGCATGCACATCAGCTACGACGAGAACATCACGCCGTTCCTGGACGGCCTTGAGGCGATGAACCGGACCACCCCGCTCGATGGCCTGCGCTGGAGCATCGAGCATGCCGAGACGATCGGTCCGTCGAACATCGGCCGGGTCAAGGCGCTCGGCGGCGGCATCGCGCTGGACACCAAGATGGCGCTGCACGGCGACGGCTTCGCCAAGACCCATGGGCTGGACAAGGCGCTGCAGACGCCGCGGCTGCGACAGCTGGTCGACAGCGGCATCCCGTTGGCCATGAGCACCGACGCCTACCGGTCCGCCACGTTCAATCCCTGGGTCGGCATCGGCTGGATGGTGTCGGGGAAGTC